>JAUHYJ010000166.1 GCA_030425785.1 Acidimicrobiia bacterium
GCAGGTGCGCGGCGACCACCTGCCCGGACGGCACGAAGCGTCCCTCGGCGACCTGGATGAGACGTGGGAACACCGCCGGCACCTTGAGACGCACGAAGCGGCGCTCACCGGACTCCGGGTCGGCGACGTGCGCCGCGATCGAGATCGCCAGGTTCGAGATGTACGGGAACGGGTGGCCCGGATCGACGGCGAGCGGCGTGAGCACCGGGAAGATGCGCTCGTCGAAGTACTCGCCGAGGTAGGTGCGCTCGTCCTCGCTCAGGTCGTCCCAGCCCACGATCGCGACACCGGCCGCGGCGAGCTCGGGGAGCAGCTGATCGATGAAGATCGACTCCTGCCGGGCGACCATGCCGGCCACGCGCTCGTTGATCTCGGTCAGCTGCTGGAGCGGCGTACGGCCGTCGGCGGTGGGATCGTCGATGCCGGCGGCGAGCTGATCGTGCAGCGCCGCGACGCGCACCTGGAAGAACTCGTCGAGGTTGCTCGAGAAGATCGCGCAGAACTTGGCCCGCTCGAGCAGCGGGATGCCGGGCTCACCGGCGAGGTCGAGCACCCGATCGTTGAAGTCGAGCCAGCTCAGCTCACGGTTGAGCAGCCGGTGCGTCGGCTCCGTCGACGTGACGTCGTCGCCGTTCGTCGTGACCTGCGACATGGACGGGAGTCAGCCGTCGTCGCCGTCGTCGTTCGGCAGGCCGAGCTCCCACTCGATCGAGATGAGCTCGCGCTCGGCGTCACGGTTGATCCGCTCCTTGTTGCGGCGGAACTGCGGATCGTCGCGGGGCAACAGCACGAGCCGGGCGAGGGCCCGGGCCCGGAACTCGTCGAGCGTCTGGCGCTCGCCCCAGTCGCCGTAGATCTCCCAGTGCGGCGCGACCGGGCCGAGGTACACGATGCGAGCGTGGGCCCGCGGAGCGGCTTCTTCGACGACGTCGGTCATGGCGGCGAGTGTACCGCCGCCCGTTCGATCGGGGGCGCCTGGGCCCGGCGGCGCCGGCGGCGGGGGAATCCGCCGGGGCCGAGCCGGGTTCCCGTCGGCGACGGCGCCCGCACTCGACGACGCGATCGATCCGCCGGTCACGGCGACGGTCGATGGCGTCGTGAGGGTCGGTGGCGCCGTCATGCGGTGGTGATCGTGGCCGACGCACCTGGCCGACACATGACGAACAGATGAACGGCACCTCATGAGTACCGGAAATATTGGACATATCATTACGGTTGCGTTACAGTGACCGCCAGAGCGGGAACCGATCACGGCGCCGGGACGTCTGGTAGAGCATGACCCAGTCGAACGCTCTCCCGGCCATACCCGGCCGCTGCGGTTCGGGTCGACCCATTTCGCGCCGGCCCCGACCGGCAGCGCTCACCACCCCGGAGGCACGACCATGACCCATCGCCCCAACATCCCGGTCGACACCACCCCCGTCGTCGACCCCGACTCCCCCACCGCGTGGATGGCCGAGGGCAACTGCCGGCTCTACCCGCCGGCGGTCTTCTTCCCGAGCGATGGCGTCGGCGTCGAGAAGGCCCGCAAGATCTGCAACACCTGCCCCGTCGCTGAGCAGTGCCTCGAGCACGCCCTCGACCACCGCATCGAGCACGGCGTGTGGGGTGGCGCCAGCGAACGCCAGCGCCGGCGCATCCTGAAACAGCGCCGCATCGACGCCTCCGCGTGACGAACCGGGGTTCGACGGCCCGCGCCAATCGTGCCCTGTCGGGAAGGTCTGCGTCGGCCGGTCGGAGCGGTTCGGTCGCCCGACGGGGTCAGCCGGGGCGCGTCGTCGACGACGAGCCGCCGTCGACGGTCGGTCGAGCGGTCAGTTCGACGAGGAGGAGTCGCTCGACTCCTCGTCCTTCATGCCCTCGGCCAAGCCGTCCTTGAACTCCTTCTGAGCCTTGCCCAGGTTCTTGGCCAGCTTCGGCAACTGCGACCCGCCGAAGACGAGCAGCACGATCACGAGCACGATGATCCATTCGGAACCACTTGGCATGCGGCCAGCCTAACCGCAGATCGGTCGACCCGCCGGTCGGCCCCGGTGAAGCTTCGATGTCCAGCGGCGATGTCCGGCGAGCGATGACCGCCGTTGACGACCAGCGGCGCCGCCGATGAGGTCAGGCGCCGACGATGCTGCGGGCCGCCTGGGCCCGCTGGCGGCGGATACGCCGCCGCTCGCGCTCCGAGAGGCCGCCCCAGATGCCGAACTTCTCACCGTTCTGCAACGCGAACTCGAGACACTGTTCGCGCACGATGCAGCCGCGGCAGACCTCCTTGGCCTCGCGCGTCGACGCGCCGCGCTCGGGGAAGAACAGGTCGGGATCGACGCCGAGGCAGTTCGCCCCGTCCTGCCAGTTCTCCTCCAGCTCGGCTGGATGCAGCATCTCGTCGTGCGTGTTGGTCATGGTGTGTGGGCCCCCTGCCGTGGCCGCCCGTCGGTCGGTGGTGCTCGACCCCGCCCGGGTCGTTCATCGACACGCCCGGAATGACGGGGTTGAAGTTACGTGGGTGTGATTCTCGCATACCATACCGGCGATTCGCAAGAGTGGATTTCGCGAATGCCCTGATCAGGCATCTCGCGCGGTGTGGTCAGCCGACGTCGGCCACGGAGGGTCGCGACGGCGCGCGAACCGTCACCCGGCGCGGCGATGCGTCATCCGACGGCGGCGCTCGAGGAAGTCGACGAGCACGTAGTCGCCGAGCGCGTCGTTCGTCGTGTAGAACGCGCGGCCGCCGTTGATCTGGGTCATCTGCTCGATGAACGCCTGCAGCGCAGTGGTCGCGTCGAGCACGAAGGTGTTGATGCGAATCTGCTCGCGGGTGCACCGCACGACCTCGCGCAGCGTCGCCTCGACGGTCTCGCGCACCGGCGGGTAGTTGAAGTAGACGTCACCGCGCGGCGTGATGTGCGCGGTCGGTTCACCATCGGTGATCATGATGATCTGCTTGGTGCCGGTCTGACGAGCGAGCAGCTGGCGGGCGATCGCGAAGCCGTGGTGCATGTTCGTGCCGTACACGAAGTCCCACGAGACCTCGGGCAGCTCCTCGGCGGTGATCTGGCGGGCGGTCTCGCTGAACCCGACCAGCCCGAGGTAGTCGCGTGGGAACTGGGTCGAGATCAGGTGATGGAGCGCCATCGCGACCTTCTTGGCGGGCAGGAAGTTGTCGCGCATCGGCATCGACATCGACAGGTCGAGCATGAGCACGGTGCTGGAACGGGTGAGATGCTCGGTCCGCTCGATCTCGAAGTCGTCGGGGTGGAGGTCGACCGGGGTGCCGTGACCGGTGCGCTGCAGCGCGTTGCGGATCGTGCGGTGCAGGTCGAGCTGGAACGGGTCGCCGAACTCGTACGGCTTGGTCTGGTACGTGCGTTCGTGGCCCTGCCCGAACTGGTGCAGCTGGTGCTGACCGACGTGTTCCTTGGTGAGCTTCGTGAACAGGTCGCGCAGGGCGTTCGACCCGATCGCGCGCAGGCCGCGGGGCGTCAGCTCGAGCCGCCCCTCCTTGTTCTCGATCAGCCCGGCGTCTTCGAGCATCTTGGTGAGCTCGGCGAGCCGTTCGAGCGAGCGGGCGGCGTCGTCGCCGAGCAGGTCGCGCACGCGGTCCATGTCGGCTTCGGCGAGCGCGCCCGGGTTGGTCGCGTTCTGGAGCAGGTGCTCGAGCTGGTCGAGGTCGCCGAGGTCCTGCATCGCCTGCATCGCCTGGGCGAACCCCATCGGGTCCTGGCCGTCGAAGTCGTAGGACTGCTCCCAGTTGAGCTGCGGGAACATCTGCTGGAGGTTGCCCGAGAGCTGCTGCATCTGCCACTGCAGGTCCATGTCCTCCATCAGCTGGTCGGACAGCTCCTGCAGCTGCTGGCGCTGCTCGGGGGTCATCGAGTTGAGCATCGCCTGCATCGCCGCCATGCGCCGGGCCATCTGCTCGAGCAGCTCGTCGACGTTCTGCGGGTTCTCGGGGAAGAAGTCGCCGTGCTTCGCCATGAAGTCGTCGAACGCCTCGGACGTGTCCTCGCCGCGCTGGTGCTGCTCGAGCAGCTCGTTCAGGTCGGCGAGCATGTCCTTCATCCGCGACATGTCGCCCGGCGTCATGTTCTGCATGCCGTCGGACATCTGGTCGACCATCTGCTGCATCAGCTGCTCGCGCAACTTGTCGAGCATCTGCTCGAAGCGACGCTGGGCGTCGGCGGACTCCCAGTTGTAGGAGTCGAGCTCGCGCACCTTGCCGGCCAGGTCGTTCGGCATCAGGTCGAGCCGCATGTTCCGTTCGGCGGCGGTGTTGCGGGCGGCGTCGGCCCGACGCTCGTCGCCGCTCGACTCGGCGTCGCGCACCGCGTTCTCGATCGCGTGCCGTTCCTCGTCGACGATGTCGTCGAGCTCACGGGCGATGTCGTCGTAGACGCCGCCGAGGTTCGAGCGGTCGAGTCGTTCCTGACGCTCGCGCCGCAGCTGGTCCATGAGGTCGCGCAGACCGTCGAGGCGGTTGCCGTCGGCGTCGCGCATGCCGTCCTGCATCATCCGCCGGAGTGCGGCGTTCACGTCGCCGTGGTACAGCAGTTCGTCGGTGAGCTGGTCGAACAGCAGGTCGGCGTCCAGATCGAAACCGCGCTGGGTGCCGTCCCACGGGGAGTAGGTGAAACGGGTCGCCATGTCCGCACAGTAGCGGTCCCCGATCGCGCTGTCGCCTCGCGCTCGGGCCGGTCGGCGGGCCGGCGGCTGACTAGGTTGCAGGTCGATGGTCGGTGGGCATCGTGGCGGGCGACATCGCCTCGTGGCGGGCATCGTCGCCGGCGCGTCGATCGTCGCGTCGACCGGCGGCCCGACCATCGCGTCGCTCGACGTGTCGCCGGCGGGGGTCGTCGCCGCCGCACCGTCGGCAGGTGCGACGTCGACCAGCCGGCTCGTCGCGCTCGACCCGGTCCGTCTCGCCGACACCCGCGAGGTCGCCTGCGGGTGCGATCGAGTCGACGACCACACGATCCGCGTCGACGTGGCCGGGGCGGTCGACGCGGCGGTGGCGTCACCGGCCGAGATCGCCGCCACCGTCGTCACGCTCACCGCGCCGCCGACGGCGGCACACGGGTTCGTCACCGTGTCGCCGGGCGCGTCGGCCCGGCCGCTGGTGTCGACGCTCAACACCCGCCCCGACCGGGTGGTTGCCAACAGTGCGATCGTCGCACTGGGCGACGACGGCACCATCGACGTCTACCGCCATGACGTCGGCGACGTCGTGGTCGACCTGCACGCGGTCTTCGTCCACGCCGAGCACGCGACCACCGGGCGGTTCGTCTCGATGCCACCGACCCGCATCGCCGACACGCGCACACCCGAATCACCGAGTGGTGCGCTCCCGGCGCAGGGCGAGCTGCGCCTCCCGCTGCCCGCCGGCGTTCCCCGCGACGCGTCCGCGCTCGTCCTCAACGTCACCAGCGTCGACGCGCCGGCTCCCGGACATCTGTCGATCCGCCCGGCCGACGACCGGGCCACCGACACCTCGGCGCTGAACGTCGACGGCACGGGCGCGGCCGTGGCGGCCTCGGTGATCGCTCCCGTCGACGCCGACGGGTTCGTGATCGAGTCGTACAGCGGCGGGCACGTCGTTGTCGACGCCGCCGGCTGGTTCACCGGTCCGGGCGCGACCGACACCGACATCGGGCTCTTCGTGCCCGTCACCCCCGAGCGGCTCGTCGACACGCGCGAGTCGACCGGGCGTCTCTACGCGGGCGGTGCCATCGAGCTACCCGCACCGGCCGACGGCGCCGCGGTCGCCGTGAACATCACCGCCGTCGACGCGGACGCCGCCGGCTTCGTGACCGCGTTCGCGGCGGGTACCGCTCCCCCGCCGACGTCGTCGGTGAACCCCTCGTTCTGGGGCCACACGGTCGCCAACTTCGCCATCGTCGGGGCGAGCGATCGCGGCCTTGCGTTCTCGTCGCTGCGCGGCACCGACCTCGTCGTCGACGCGGCCGGCTGGTTCACGGGCACGCCATCCGACGCGATCGAGCCACCACCCGCGAACGTGCCACGTCCGCCTCGGACCCTCGTCGTCGGCGACTCGACGCTCGTGGCCGTCTCCCTGTTCCCCGAGTCGTTCGCCGCGTTCCGCGGGATCGACCTCGTCTACGACGCGATGTCGTGCCGGCGGCTGTGGCGACCGTCGTGCAACAGCAACGTCACCGGCGTGACGCCGAACACCGCGGTCGAGGCGATCCTCACGACGCCGGGCGTGCTCGACATCGTCGTCGTCAAGACCGGCTACAACGACTGGTTCGACGACCTCCGCCCGGATGTCGACGCCATCGTCCGGGCCGCCCGATCGAAGGGCGCCCACACCGTGCTGTGGCTGACGTACAACGAGTTGCGCCACAGTGCTCGTGGCGCGGCGGCGATGCGTGAGAACAACCGCCAGCTCCCCGAGATCATCACCCGGGTCGCCTATCCCGACGTGCTGATCGCCGACTGGGCGACGTACAGCCGCGATCGCCCCGACTGGTTCTGGGACGGCATCCACATGTCCCGCCAAGGTTCGTTCGCGCTCGCCGACTACGTGAGCAGATGGGTGGCGGCGCTCGAACACCGACCGTGCCCGGCGCCGTGGATTCCTGGCGGTCCGGTCCTCGACCCGTGCGTCCCGCCCGAGTGGATCGGCCCCGTCCCGGCGCCCGAGCTGCTCTGACTCAGCGCCGCAGCAGGCGCGACAGGACTCGCGCGTAGACCGCCCACACGAGGAACAAGACGACGAGCATCACGACGAGCTCGGCCCAGCCGAGCGTCGGCGACACGCTGGTCACCCGGACCTCGGCACCGTCGACGAAGACGCAGAGATCGCCGCCACCGCCGCTCGCGCCGCGGAGCTCGACCCGGTCGAGCTCGCGACCGTCGCGCCGGCACACGAACGGGACCGTGACGAACCAGCGCAGCGCGAGCCACGTCGCGATCGCTCCGACCAGGGCGACGACGAACACGATCGTCGACGTGACCGGGCTCCGTCGCCTCGGGCCGCTCGTCGCGACCCGCTCGTCGGCCCACACGACCGCACCGGGCCAGCCGGTGTCGTTGGCGGCGAACCGATCGAACATGACGGCGACCGTGGTCGCCTTCAGGGCGTGGCTCGCCGACGTGCGATCGCCGGTGTGACCGCCCCGCACGTCGACGACGAAGCCCGATGTCGCGTCGCCGGCCGCCTGCAGCACCGCGCCGTCGGCACGACGGTGGACGACCACGACGTCGTCGTGCGGACCGACCGACGCGAACGCGTCGCGCGCCGACCCGACGTCGCGGCGTTCGCCGTCGATCTCCAGCTGCATCCGCTCACTGTCGCACGTCGGCAGCGAGACGGCGAGGGTCGGCGACCTCGGGCCCGACCGGACGGGGTCGGTTGCCGTGTCAGCGGCCGCGGTAGGTGGCGCTCGCGCCGCTCGCGTCCTTGTTCAGCCGCTTGCTGAGGTGGAGCCCCTCGAGGACGAACTCGGTCGCCGAGGCGATCGCCGCCGCCGATGTGTCGCCCGACAGCAGCGCATCGACCGGTTCACGCAGCGCTGGGACGAGCTCGACGAGCGCGGCGAG
>JAUHYJ010000167.1 GCA_030425785.1 Acidimicrobiia bacterium
CCTTCTCGTCGACCTCGACCTCGAACAGCTCGGCGACCAGGGGGAGCGCCGGCGCGAGGCGCTTGACGGTCGCCATGAGCTCGTCGGTGACCTGATCAGGCTTGCGGGCCGGGCGGATCTGGGTGCGAACCGGCGAGAACGCCGCTGCCTCGAGCATCGCGATCCAGCGATCGGCGCTGTCCATGGGCGCCAGCGATGCATTGGCACTGTCGACCAGCCGCTGGGCGATGTCGGCGGGGAAGGGCACGCCGGCCTTGGGGGGCTGCGACGACAGGCGCAGGGCGCGGACCACGCGCCCGACGGCCAACGCTGCGTCGACGTCACCGAACCAGAGCTGGAGCTCCTGTTCCTGCTTGGTGGCGAGCGCGGCGCGCAGCTCGTCGGCGAGCGGCCCGGTCGCCTCGTCGCGGGCGACCATCGGGTCGCCGGCTGCGGCCACGACGCTGCGCAGGTCCCGCAGGTCGAGGTCGTCGAGCTGATCCTTCGCGGCCTCGGCCCGGTCGCGCCACTCGGCGACGCGGAGGCGGGGGAGGAGCTCCTCGGCCAGCTTCAGGACCGACGCCTCGGGCATGACCGCACGACCCTCGGCGGCCGCGCGCTCGTTCTCCTCACGAAGCCGCTGGCGAACGGCGGGCATCCCCTGCAGCGCGAGCTCGGCGATCGCCCGCTGCTCGGCCGGCAGGTCGTTCAGCACCGCGTTGCGATGGGTCTTGCCGGCGCGCAGACGCTTCGGCTTCGGCCGCTTGGGGACTTCGGGCGGTGGCGTGAACGAGGGACCGCGGCGGCGGCGCCCGTCACCACGACCATCACCACGACGGCCGCCGCGATCGTCGCCGCGATCGCTGTCGCGGCGCGGGCGACGGTCGTCACCGCGTCCGTCGCCCCGTCGATCGCGTCGGTCGTCGCCATCGCGCCTGGGTCGGCGGTCGTCGCGACGGCCGCGGCGCTCGCCGCGCTCACGCTTGGCCCGGGTCTCGACGACCGGCTGGAACTCGCGCTCGGAGGGCAGCAGCTCGATGACATCGGCACGATCCTGGCGACTACGGCCGTGGACGACCGAGAGCACCGTGAGGCCGTCCAGCTCCTGCTCGACCTCGACCTTCAGCTCGTCGCCCACATTCGAGCCGCTCGGCAGGATGCCGCCGTCGAGCACGCCCTTCGGCTGTCGGGCGCCTGCGGCGCGCCACGTCCAGGTGCCGTCGTCGAGCGCGCTCGTCAGTTCGATGTCGATCCTTCGGGACATGGTCCGAAACGGTATCGGGTTCGCACCCTCAGCGACGATCGAGGTTCGGCGGTGCGTGCCATCGATTCGGACGAGCGGTCGGCCGGTACCCTGCGGCGCATGCCGATCTACGCACTCGGATCCCAGGAACCCGTCATCGCGGGCGATGCGTTCATCCACCCCGATGCCGTCATCATCGGCTCGGTCACCATCGGCAGCGAGAGCTCGGTGTGGCCGTCGGCGGTCCTGCGCGGGGACGAGGGTGAGATCCGCATCGGCGCTCGGACGAGCGTGCAGGACGCCAGCGTGCTGCACACGACGCCCGACATCCCGACCGTCGTCGGCGACCGCTGCGTGGTGGGGCACATCGTGCACCTCGAGGCGTGCACCATCCACGACGACGTGCTGGTCGGCAACGGTTCGATCGTGCTGCACCAGGTCGTCGTCGAGTCGTGGTCGATCGTCGCCGCGAACTCGGTGGTGTTGAACGGCACCCACGTCCCGAGCGGCGCGATCGCCGTCGGGTCACCCGCCGTCGTCAAGGAAGGCCGCGCTCGGCCCGAACTGATCAGCGAGGGCGTCGAAGCGTACGTCCAGCGTGCCGAGCGGTTCCGCCGCGAGCTCCGCCGGATCGACTGATGCGCCTCACGGTGCTCGTCGTCCCCGCCGACGAGGTCGAGATCGCTGCCGATCGGCTCTGGGCGGCCGGCGCGCAAGCGGTCGAGGAGGTCGCGCGTGCGGGCGACGCGGTCGAGCTCCGGACCGTGCTCGCGGCCGACGAGGCGACCTCGCGCCGGCGACTCGGTTCACTCCGGCCGAGGTGGACGCTCGCGTTCGCCGATGCGTCGACGGAGCAGTCCGAGGCCTGGCGCGAGCACGCACATCCCGTCGTCGTGAACGACGAGCTCACCCTGGCGCCGGCGTGGCTCACCGACACGATGGCCGGGGTGGGGACCCGCGTCGCGATCGAGCCGGCCGGATCGTTCGGGCTCGGCGATCACCCGACGACGCGCCTGAGCGCGGACGCCGTCTGGCGCGGCACGCAGCCCGGTGATCGGCTGCTGGACGTCGGGTGCGGATCCGGTGTCCTGTCGATCGTGGGCGTGCTCCGAGGTGCCGCCGAGGCGATCGCGATCGACGTGTCGGACGCCGCGCGGCAGGCGACCGTTCGCAACGCCGGTGCGAACGGGGTGGGCGATCGCGTGGTCGCGAGCTGCGATCCACTGGCCCGCGTCGACGACGAGTTCGACGTGGTCGTCGCCAACATCCTCGCGCCGACGCTCATCGAGCTGGCGGACGACCTGCGGCGCGTCACCGCACGCGGTGGCAGGCTCGTGCTCAGTGGCGTCCTGGCCGAGCGTCACGACCACGTCCTCGACGCCATGCGACCGTTCCGGGTGGTGCGGACGACCACGCTCGACGCGTGGGCGTGTGTCGAGCTGGTCGCGCACTGACCGTCAGCGGGCGAGCAGGACGCCGCTCTCGGCGGCGGTCGGTTGCGCCGGCACCGCACCGTCGCGGGTCGTGGCGAGCGCTCCCGCCGCCGCACCCCACCGCACGGCGTCGTGCAGCGTGTCGCCCGCGGCGAGGCGAGCGGCCAGGCCACCACAGCAGGCGTCGCCGGCACCGGTCGTGTCGATCGCGTCGACCTCGAACGGCGCCTGGTGCCACACCTCGTCGGCGGTGTGGGCTTCGATGCCCTCGGCGCCACGGGTGACCACGACGGCTCGGCATCCGAGCGACAGCAGCCGGTCGACGCCACCGAGCAGCGTGAGCTCGTGTTCGTTCGGGACCACGACGTCGCAGTGTCGGAGCAGGATGGGTGGGAGGTCGGCTGCTGGCGCCGGGTTGAGCACGGTCGTGACGCCCGACCGGCGAGCGGTGACGAACGACGCCTCGACGGCGTCGAGCGGTACCTCGAGCTGAGCGAGCAACACGCGTGCCGACACGGTGCCGAGTGGCGCGACCCGGCGGTTGGCGCCCGGGGTGACGACGATCATGTTCTCGCCCTCGTCGTCGACGACGATGACGGCGAGACCCGTCGGTTCGTCGACCGTCGCGACACCGGCGGCCTCGATGCCGTCGTCGCTGAGCACGGTGCGCAGCAGGTGGCCGGCTGCGTCGTCGCCGACGGCTCCGACGAACGCGGTGCGGGCGCCCGAGCGGGCGGCTGCCACGGCCTGGTTGAGCCCCTTGCCACCGGCGAACTCGGCGTACGACGTCCCGAGCACGGTCTCGCCCGGACTCGGCATCCTGGCGACGCGAGTGACGAGGTCGAGGTTGGCGCTGCCGAGGACGACGACCCCGACGGGGTCAGCTCGCCGTGCGGGCGCGGACACCGATCGGTGCGATCAGGCGGTAGCCGGCGGCGTGACGTTCGTCCTCGCTCTCGCCGCCCCAGAATCCGTACTCGTGCTGATCGCGAGCGAAGTCGCGGCACAGGCTCCGAACGGAGCAGGCGGCACAGACCTCGCGTGCCGTCGCCTCGCGCCGCTCACGGGCTTGGGGGCGCTCGGCCGGGGTCGGGAAGAACAGGTGGGTGAGCCCTTTGCACGCAGCCCGTGCCATCCACTCGTCCTCGGTGCCCTCACGCGTCATCGCGATCTCGACTGCTGCCACGGCGTCCCCTTTGACCTCGCATCGACCCGGGTGCGTCGCCCGGGGTTCGAGGCCCCCACAGCCCCGAACGAGTGTCGAGCGTACGACCAAGTGATCGCGCAGTCAATTGCATGTTGCAAGTATCCGACGGCACCGGTCCGGGCGTGCCTCCGGGGCAAGTGTCCGGCCGGGCGGGACCACAACCGCCCGACCGAACACGCTGGGCCGCGCTGGCCTGATGGGCCGGCGCGGGCGATGGGGGACCGGTGGGCGCGTCGACGCCGCGAGCCGGTCGTGATGGTCGTGGGGGTGCTGTGCTGTCCGCCGTCCTCGCCGGGCTCCGCCGGAGCCCACGCACCCATTGTCGGGGCGCTCGGTTGCCGTGTCCACACAAATCTGCGGTTCGTGCCGACGGGTCGGCCGAGTTGTCGACGTCATGCCGTCGCGGTGCCACGGTGCGTGGCTCGTGCACCGACTCGTCGAGGCACCGCCGGGCCACCGCGTCGCCGACTACCGTGTGCGCGATGGACGTCGCCGAGCGGATCCGTGCCCACGGGCCGCGCCTGACGGCCGCCGAGCGGCGGGTCGCCACCGCCATTCTCGATGCGCCCCAGGCCGTCGGGTTCGGCACGGTCGCCGACCTCGCCCGGACGGCCGACGTCGGGGCTGCCTCGGTCGTCCGGCTCGCGAACAAGCTCGGCTTCGACGGCTACACCGAGCTGCAGCAGAGCATTCGCGACGACCTCTCGGCCCAGCTCCGACCGGCCGCCGAACGCATCCGCGAAGACACCCCCGCCGGCACGGCCGCGCACGCGTTGGCCGAGTTGGCGAACGTGCGTGCGACGCTCGAGTCCGTCGACGAGGCCGATCTGGCCGAGTTGGTCGCTCGGCTCGCCGATCTCGACCGTCAGGTCCTGCTCGTGTCCGGCGACGCCTCGGCGGGCGTCGCGCTTCAGTTCTTCGCCCAGCTCCAGCAGCTCCGGGACGGCGTGGTGGTCGTCGGCGGCAGCACGGTCGCCGTCCAACGCGAGCTCGCGACCGCGTCGGCCGACGCGACGGCGATCGTGATCGATCTGCGACGCTACGAGCGGTGGGTGCTCGAGGCGGTCGCCGTGCTGACCGACCGAGGGATCTGGACGGCCGGCATCACCGACGGGCCACTGTCGCCGCTCGCCCAACAGTCCGATGTCACGTTCTCCGTCGTCGCCGGCTCGATCGGTCCGTTCGACAGCCACGTCGGCACGCTGGCGCTGCTCGACCTCGTGGCCCTCGACGTGGCGACGGCATTGCGCACCTCGGCGGCTGATCGGCTGGCGGCCATCGAGACGGCGTGGAGCGCCTCCGACGCCCTCACCGATGGCGCCGGCTGAAGCGGGGACACGCTCTGCGCTCGCTAGCCTCCCGACGATGCCGTCCAGCATCGTCGAAGAGGCGCGCCGACGTCGCACGTTCGCGATCATCAGCCACCCCGACGCGGGCAAGACCACCCTCACCGAGAAGTTCCTGCTCTACTCCGGCGCGGTCAGCGAGGCCGGCGCCGTCAAGGCGCGATCGGGTCGTCGCTCGGCCACGTCCGACTGGATGGAGATGGAGCAGAAGCGCGGCATCTCCATCAGCTCGACGGCACTCTCGTTCGAGTACCGCGAGCGGCAGCTGAACCTGCTCGACACGCCGGGGCACCGCGACTTCTCCGAGGACACGTACCGCGTCCTGTCCGCCGTCGACGCGGTGGTGATGGTGCTCGACAGCGCCAAGGGCATCGAGCCCCAGACACTCAAGCTGTTCGAGGTGTGCCGGGCGCGTCGGCTGCCGGTCGTGACGTTCCTGAACAAGTACGACCGCCCGGGCCGCGAGCCGCTCGAACTGCTCGACGAGATCGAGGAGCAGATCGGGCTGCGCCCGACCCCGGCCACCTGGCCGGTCGGGATCTCGGGTGACTTCCGCGGCGTGATCGACCGGCGCACCGGCGAGTTCACGCGCTTCACTCGGACCGTGCGCGGCACCGCCATCGCTCCCGAGGAGCTGGTCACCGCCGACCGAGCCGCGGCGGACGAGGGCCAGGCCTGGACGCACGCCCAGGACGAGTGTGGCCTCCTCGACGCGGTCGAGGCCGATGTCGACCCGGCGAGCTTCCTCGCCGGGGAGAGCACGCCGGTGTTCGTCGGCTCGGCACTGACCAACTTCGGCGTGCGACACGTGCTCGACGCCATCGTCGACCTGGCGCCGGCGGCCGAGCCCCGCGTCGACGCCAAGGACAACGTCCGCGAGCTCGACACCGACTGCTCGGCGTTCGTGTTCAAGGTGCAGGCGAACATGGACCGATCCCACCGCGACCGCATCGCCTTCGTCCGCGTCTGCTCGGGCCGGTTCGAGCGCGGCATGGTCCTCACCTGCGACCGCACCGAGAAGCCGTTCGCCACCAAGTACGCGTCGACCGTCTTCGGCGCCGAACGCACGACCATCGACGAGGCGTACCCGGGCGACGTCGTCGGTCTCGTCAATGCGCAGGGCCTCAACATCGGCGATTCCCTGTACGAGCGGACACCGGTGTCGTTCCCGCCGATCCCACGGTTCTCGCCCGAGGTGTTCGCCACGGCACGGCCGCTCGACACCGGCAAGATGAAGCAGTTCCGCAAGGGTCTGGCCCAACTCGACGAGGAGGGCGTCGTGCAGGTGCTGCGCGACCCCGACATGGGCGACAGCGCACCGATCCTCGCAGCGGTCGGCCAGCTCCAGTTCGACGTGTTCGCCGACCGGCTCGACGCCGAGTTCAACGCCCCGAGTGAGCTGCTGGGCGCCCCGTACGAGGCGATCCGCATCACCGACCACGACTCGGCCAGGCGACTGCGTGAGATCGGTGGTATCCGGATCATGCACCGGGGGAGTGGTGAACTGGTCGCGCTGTTCGAGTCGAAGTACCGGCTCCAGCGGATCGAGAACGACGAACCGGAACTGCTCCTGCAGCCGATCGTCGCCGGCACCGTCTGAGGGCGCCGACCTGCTCCGGTACGCGTGCCCGCCGTTTCGCCGTGGCGGTGGCGGGTACCGCACGGGCATGACCGACGGAACGAACACCGGAACGAACAGCGAGCCGACCGACCCGCGCACCGAGGAGGTCGAGGGCGACACGGGCATGCCGGGGGAGTTCGTCGACACCCCGGACAACCTCCCCGGCGATCAGGACGATCCACCGATGCCGACGTTGCGCGACACCAAGGTCGATCCCGAGGATCGCTGACGCCGACGGCGGCTGCCCCGGGTCGTTGTAGGTCGCAGCGACCGCGTGGGCGCGTTCGTGGTCGTGGTTGTCGCTCGAACGTGGAACGCCTCACGCCTGATGTCGTGCTGGGGTCGTGTCGCCGAGGGGACCTGGTGGGATGTGCTGTTCCACGTGTCATCGACACCGTCGGCGCGTTCGTGGTCGTGTGTGCTGGGTGCGGCTCATCGACTCAGGCGGTGCGGGTCCTGACTAGTGTTTCGTCATGACGAAATCAGGCGGCGGAAGTGGGGAGGCGGGGCGGCGGTGCCGGTGGTGCCGCCGCGCGTTGCCCGAGCGGTCCGGGCCCGGGCGGCCGAAGGAGTTCTGCTCGCAGCGGTGCCGCCAGTGGGACTGGGTGAGCCGACAGCGTGCGGCCGAGCTCGAGATCAGCGACGGCGAACTCGTGATCGCGCGACGTGAACTCGACGAGCTCCACGATGCGCTGTACGTGCTGGCGTGTGCCGTCGACGACA
>JAUHYJ010000845.1 GCA_030425785.1 Acidimicrobiia bacterium
GGGGGTCGAGGGTGAAGTCGGCGTGGCCGGTGCGGTACGCGGCTCCCTCGACCGTCGTGATGACGCCGGCGTCGACGACCGACTCGACGCGGCCGTCGAAGCGGCCGCCGGCGATGCCCTCGTTGACGAATGCGTCGCCGACGTCGAGCGCACCGCGGTGGTGCAGCAGGGCGAGGCGAGCGGAGGTGCCCGAGCCGCACGGGGAGCGGTCGACCTCGCCGTCGGCGAAGACGGTGACGTTGCGCTGGTGCAGCGGCTGCGATGCGACGGTCTCGTGGAAGATGACGCCGTAACAGCCCGACAGCCGGTCGTCGGTGGGATGGTCGAGCGACGGGTGCCCGGCGAGGTGCGCCTTGATCTCGCGGCCGAGCGCGATCAGCTCATCGATCGACGCGCGGTCGGGCGACAGGGCATGGTCGTCGAGCGCGACCGATGCGTAGAACGCGCCGCCGAACGACACGTCGGCCGTCAACGTGCCGACGGCCGTGTCGACCGGCAGGTCGGTGGCGGTGACGAACGATGCCACGTTGCGGAATCGCACCGACGCGACCCGCCCGTCGCCGTCGAGTGCGGCGACGGTGTGCAGCCGACCCGACGGCACGTCGACCACGACGTCGACGGTCGTCGCCCCGGCGGGCACCCCGACGCGGCCGGTGTCGATCGCCCAGGTGACGATGGCGATCGTGCCGTGTCCACAGGCGGTGCTGAAGCCGTCCTTGTGCCAGAACACGATGCCGAGATCGGCGTCGCCGTCGTCCGGCGGGGTCGGGAAGCCGCCGTACATGTCGGCGTGGCCACGCGGCTCGTTGCACAGGAACGCCCGCACGCCGTCGAGGTGGGTCTGGCACCAGCTCCGGCGGTCGAGGACGGTGGCACCCTCGGGGACGGGCACACCCGACGTGACGATCCGGAACGGTTCGCCGGCGGTGTGGTACTCGTCCGTCGTGATCGGGCCGGAGATCGTGGGGCTGATCGCGTCCATTGCCTGCCGACGGTACCGGCGGACGTACGCTGCCGACGTGGCCAAGACGACGCACTCGGCGGTCCCCGACGACCGCAACGAGCACATCCAGATCTACATCAACGGCGAGTTCTTCCCCCGCCACGAGGCCAAGGTGTCGGTGTTCGACAGCGGCTTCCTGGTCGGTGACGGGATCTGGGAGGGCATCCGGCTCCACCACGGGGTGTTCGTCTTCCTCGACCGCCACCTCGATCGGTTGTTCGCCGGTGCGGCGGCGATCGGGCTCGACATCGGGATGTCCCGCGACGAAGTCGCCCAGGCGTTGTACGACACGGTCGAGCACAACGGGATGGACGACGGTGTGCACGTGCGGATGATGATCACCCGCGGCGACAAGAAGACGCCGTCGCAGCACCCGGCCAACTGCGTCGGCGGGCCGAACATGGTGATCATCGCCGAGCACAAGCACGCCGACCCGGAGGTGCGCGACCGTGGCATCTCACTGTTCACGGCGACGGTGCGTCGCCCGCCGCCCGACACGCTCGACCAGCGCCTGAACTGCCACTCGAAGCTGCACGAGGTGATCGCGCTCATCCAGGCGCCGAACGCCGGCGCCGACGAG
>JAUHYJ010000846.1 GCA_030425785.1 Acidimicrobiia bacterium
CTCGAACGCGACTTCGATGCGGGCCTCGAGCACACCGTCGACTGGTACCGCTCGAACGAGGCCTGGTGGCGCCCCCTCAAGGAGCGCGCCGGCCTCTGACCCGGCCGCGACGAGCCGCGCCGTGGACGACGGAGTTCGCCTGTCGGGAGGTTCGTTCAATGCGGGCCTGGTCGTGCGGATCGGCGACACGGTCCGCCGGCCGCGTGGCGCCGCTGCCGACCTCCACGCGGCGGTCCTGCTGCACCTCGAGGCCGTCGGGTTCGATGCGGCGCCGCGGTTCCTCGGCATCGACGATGCCGGGCGACAGGTGCTGAGCTTCGTCGAGGGCACCGTCGTGGCCGACCCGTCGTGGCAGACCGACGACGATGCCAATGCGACGGCGCTCGGTCGGCTCGCCGCACTCGTTCGGCAGGCCCAGGATGCGCTGGCCGGGTTCACGCCGCCGGACGGCGCGGCGTCGATGTTCGCCATCCCCGGGCCGGGCACGACGTGGAATCACGCCGACGTCGGCTACCACAACGCGGTCTATCGAGGCGATGATCCGGTCGCACTGATCGATTGGGAGGCGGTCGCCGTCGGCGACGCACTCTACGACCCGGCGTCGCTGGTGGCGATGTGCGCCCGCGGGCCGCGAGCCGACCGTCCCGACGAGCTCGACGAGCGGGTCGCCGCGACGCGAGCGGCGATCGGGGCCGTCGCGGTCGGGTTCGGCATGACCGAGGCCGAACTCGCACGCTTCCCGGTCGCGATCGCCGCGATGCTCGAGCACGCCGCCGACGTCTGGGCTCGGATCGGCCGCCCGCCCGAGGCGGTCGCGGCACTGCGATGGAAGGCCCGATGGTTCGCCGACCACGGCGATCGGGTGCGGTGATGCCAGACGTCGGCCGGCGTTGGCATGCTGTCGGGCGATGATGCGCATCCTCGTCACCGGCGCTGCCGGCCAACTGGGCGTCGACGTGGTCGCCGTGTGCGAGCAGGCGGGTGATGACGTGATCGCACTCGACCGGGCGGCGCTCGACGTCGGTGACCGGCCAGCCGTCATCGCCGCGCTCGCCGATGCGTCACCGGACGTCGTCGTGAACTGTGCTGCCTGGACCGCCGTCGACGCGTGCGAGTCCGACCCGGAGCGTGCCATGCGAGACAACGGCGACGCCGTGCGCTGGCTGCGCGAGGCCTGCGACGAGCGCGGCGCACATCTCGTGCAGATCAGTACCGACTACGTGTTCGACGGCACCCTCGATCGGCCGTACGTCGAGACCGACGCCACGAACCCGCAGTCGGTCTACGGGCGATCGAAGCTGGCCGGCGAGCAGGCCGCGGGTTCGGACGCAACGGTCGTCCGCACGTCGTGGGTGTGCGGCGAGCACGGCGGCAACATGGTGAAGACTGTGCTGCGCCTGCTCGACAGCCACCCGACGCTGTCGTTCGTCGACGACCAACGCGGCCACCCGACGTTCACCGCCGACCTGGCACCGCTCGTGCGCCGGCTCGCGGTCGAGCGCCGACCCGGCGTGTACCACGCCACCAACCAGGGCGCAGTGAGCTGGTACGAGTTCGTGCGCGACGTCGTCGCAGCGGCGGG
>JAUHYJ010000847.1 GCA_030425785.1 Acidimicrobiia bacterium
CGTGGATGGAGTTGGTGAAGCAGATGTTGCCGTCGGTGCCGACGTGGACGGTGGTGGTGTTGGGGTCGACGGTGCCGGGTCCGAAGTTGACGTTGGAGGTGTCGCCGGCTGGGTCGTCGGATGAGTCGTGGATGAGTGGATAGCGCCGTAGCCGAAGGTCGTTGTGGTGGCGTGTCGAATCGTCACGGGTGGCGGTGTCGCTGGCTGGTGAATCGTCACGAGGACTCGAGCCGGTGGTGATCGGCGTGGTGGCTGCCGTCGTCCGCCCAATCACGGTTGTCGCTGAGACGTGGAACGCGGGCCACCGTGTGACGATTCGACACGTGACGGCACCGCTGCGGCGGGACGATTCGTCACGTGCCGCGACGGCACCCCCGACCTGCGGCGCGCCGGCCCGGTCAGGCGCTGCGTGTGGCGGAGAACGCCCTCAGGCAGCCTGATCCGCAGAACCAGTAGCGCTCGCCGTCGTGGTCGAGGTGCAGCGACGAGTCGACCATCGCCACGTCCATGCCGCAGATCGGGTCGGTGGCGGTGCCCGAGGAGGGCGCATCGTCGGTGACCGGGCGCCCGGATGGGCGCGGCCGCAGTGACACGATCTCGCTCATGATCGACAGCGCGATCTCGGCCGGGGTGCGAGCGCCGATGTCGAGCCCGGCGGGCGAGTGCACGCGCCCCGCGTCATCACGACCGAGCGATGCCAACACCGCCTCGCCGCGCTTGCGGCTCGCCACCAGACCGATGTACGGAACGTCCGCGGCGAGTGCCGCGACGAGCGAGTCCTCCTCGTCCGTGCCGTGGCTCGCCACGACCACCGCGGCGGCATCGGCGACCACGTCGGCGTCGACGTGACACGGTCGGGCGGTGTGGTAGCCGAGCCGAGGCCCGAGTTCGAGCAGCGCCTCGGCGACCGGTGCCGTCCCGATGACGAGCATCGTCGGATCGGGCAGGACCGGCTCCATGAAGATCTCCAACGTGCCGCCCGACAGGCACGGGTTGTGCACGACGAGCTTGCCGTCCTGGTCGTCCTCCGGCGACGGGGTGATCCGCAGCAACAATGACTCGCCGCTGTCGAGCAGTGCGATGCCCTGGGCTCGCACCGTCGATTCGGCGCAGTTCCCGCCCACGAACCCCTCGATCGTGCCGTCGCCGAGGACGAGCGCCTCGGCGCCCGGCTTGGCGCTGGTCGGCGGCTCGGCGAGCACGACGCGCGCGTGCACGTACGCAACGCGCGCCCCGCGGAGCTCGCGTGCCCGATCGTCGAGACTGCTCACCGCGTCATCCGATCAGTCGGTGATCGCCAGGTCGGTGCGCATCGGCGTGCCCTGCATCGTCATCCACACCTGGGCCGGTGTGAACGGCATGTCGGCGTGGCGCACACCGAACGGCTTGAGCGCATCGATGACGGCATTGACGACCGCCGGCGGCGAGCCGACCGTGGCCGACTCGCCGACGCCCTTCGCGCCGAGCGGATGGTGCGGCGACGGCGTGCAGGTCTCGCCGAGCTCGAAGCTCGGGACCTCCATCGGCGTCGGCAGCAGGTAGTCCATGTACGACCCGCCGAGGCAGGTGCCGTCCTCGTCGA
>JAUHYJ010000168.1 GCA_030425785.1 Acidimicrobiia bacterium
GTGGCGCCGTGGTCGACGGGGTACTCGTCGTCGGTGCTGCCGTGGTCGGCGCGATCGTCGTGTCCGTCGTGTCCGTCGTGTCCGTCGTCGTGCTCGGCGCCGCCGAGGTGCTCGGTGCGGTACTGGCCGAACGATCGACCGATGTGCTGCTGGCGACGTCGTCGCCCGACGAGCACGCGGCCAGGCCGAGCGCGCCGATCACGAGGGCGGCGGCGTGGCGACGGCGTCGTGGCATGCCCGCGAGCATGGCGGGCAGAATACTCCGACGCCATGGGGAGGAGTCCCCGCCCCGGGCGTCGACGCCCCGGCCCTATTCGACGATGACGAGATCGGTCGCGGTGCGGCCGAACACCTCGGGCGAGTAGATCTCCTCGCCCGTCGCCGGCGGTACGACGTAGGTGCCGGGCGTCGTCGCACGCGCGAGGTAGGTGTACTCGTAGGTGCCGCCATACAGGTAGGTGGCGAACGCTTCCGCCCGGTCGTCACGCAGGTTCTGATGCTCGAACCAGCGCCACCACCACAGCGGCTCGTCCGGTGTGTCGTCGTCGGCGTTGCCCGGCGGGATCGTCTGCGACGCGGTGAACGCCGGATTGATCGGCTCGAGCCCGGCGGGCAGCGGATCGGTGAGCGCAACGTGCGCTCGTGGAGCGTCGGCCACCATCGTCACCCGGACCCGCACCGTCGAGCCGGTCGGGATGTGCCAGTTGCCCTCGGCGTCGAGACGAACGTCGGCGCCGTCAACGGCTTCGTAGGCACGCTCGACGACGAAGCCCTCGTCGCGGGCGTCGAGGCGGAGGTCGGCGGGGGCGTACGTCACGCCGAGGCGGTAGTAGAGACGTCCCTCGCCGTCCTTCGCCAGCACGAGCGGTGTGGCGTCGTCACCGTCGGCTGCGGTGAGCTCGAGCAGGTTCGCCATCGGGATCGTGGTGTTGGCCTGCAGGGTCGTCCGCTCGAGGAACTCCGTCTCGGCGACGTAGGTCTCGCCGAGCCATGCACGGGCGACGAAGGCCGGATCGTTCGCCTCGAACGCCTCGAAGTAGCGGTGCAGCGCGAGCAGGATGAACGCGTTCTCCTGCACGTTCGACCAGTGGCCTCGCCGCTGCTGGCCGAGCAGACCGGCGACCAGCTTCGGGATCAGATCGCTCTCGGGCGTCTGACCGATGAGGGCGTCGAGGACGATGCCGTCGGTCCGGCGATCCGATTGGGCGATGACGAACGCGTCCTCGGTGTAGCCGGTGGCGATCGAGGCGGCCCCGGCGGTCTCGACGGCTGCGTTGGTGATGGCCCGTTCGATCTCGATGCGCACCTCCTCGTCGAGGATCGACGACCAGATCCAGGCGAGCGCATCGGGTTCGAGTTCGCCCTCGGCCTCGCGGTAGAGCTCGGTGGCCCCGAGCACGTCACGCTGGCCGGCGAGGTCGAGCACCTGGAAGGCGTACGCGCGGAGCGACCGACGGGTCTGCTCGGAGTACTCACTCGGGATGTGGCGTTCGATCTCGTCGACGTAGCCGAGCGCCAACGTGAGCGCCTCGGGCGGCACCGAATAGCCCGCGTCGCGGGCGATGACGAGCGCATGCGCCGCCTGGATCGAGTTCCACGGCACCGACTGGCGGCGCCGCTGCCAGTAGGGGAAGCCGCCGTCGTCGTTCTGAAGGGCGACGAGATCGCTGATGTCATCGCTGACCCGCGCCCGGAGTTCGTCCGGCGGCGGCAGCCCCTCGGCGTCGAACGCATCGAGGACGTCGCGGAGCGCCGCGACCGCCATCACGCGTGAGGCGTAGGCGTCGGACGACTCGAACTCGTAGTCCTCGAGGTACAACACGGCGTCGGTGAGCGCCTGCAGCGCCGTCGACGAGGTCCCGATCTCGAGCCCGCCGAACTCGTCGATGACGTCGGCAGGCGGCAGCACGGGTTGGGCGACGGCACCCTCGTCGACCACGCCGTAGGTGGCGAACGCCTCGCGGGTGCTCGGCGTGTACACCGGAAGGTCGAACTCGGATGCGTCGGCGAACGCACCGCCGGCAGCGACCACCCGGATCCGAGCCGTGCCGGCCGACTGGGTCGTCGCCGGGAACCTGACCTCGACCCGGTCGTTGGCGGGCACCGTGACCCGGCGTCCCTCGTCGCCGAGCACCTCGACGTTGGCGACCTGCACCGCGACATCGACCTCGATCGGGTCGTCCGACTGGTTCTGGACGACGACCGGCAGCTCGAACCGGTCGCCGTAGTTCAAGAACCGCGGCGCGGCGGCCCGCACCATCAACGGGAGCCGGGCCGTGATGGTCGACTCGCCCTTGCCGAAACGCTCGGCGCCGTCGACGGCGACGGCCATCACGCGATAGCGGGTGAGCGTGTCGGGCAACGAGACGTCGACGCTGACCGTGCCGTCCTCGCCGGTCGTCTCGTCGGGAGCGAACAGCGCCAGGGCGTCGAAGTCACTCCGGAGGTCGATGGACGGAGCAGCACCGTTTCCGGCACCGTCGCCTCCGGCGTCGTCGGCGGCCTCTTCGGCATCGGCATCGGCGGCGATGTCGGCCGCCGGCGCCTCGAGGGAACGACTGGTGAGCGACTCGTCGGTGCCGAACTCGTCGGCGGCCGCGAGCAGGAGCGACGAGCGGAGGTACTGGCTGCGGACCACCGACCACACGTCGCGGTAGAACACATCGAGCGGGTCGGTCAGCTCGTGATCGGTGAGCGACAGGATCGCCTCGTCGACGACCACGACGGCGACCTCGGCATCGGCGACGGGGTCGCCGGCGGCGTTGACGACCGACACCGTGACGTTGGTGTCGTCGCCCGGCTCGAGCGCGGCGACGGCAGGTGCCGCGGTCACGGCGAGCTCACGGGTGAGCGGCGGGATCGGGAGGTCGATCTGTCCGGTCGCGAACGCCGGTCGCGGCGGCAGGTCGGGACGTTCGATGCCGTCGTCGTCGACGCGCACGGCGGAGCCGGTCATGTCGATCTGCACGGTGACGTTCGGGACGAGGGCGTCGTCGACCGGGATCTCGAGCACGGCCGTGCCGTCCTCGGCCTCGAACGCCTCGCTCGACACGATGCCGTGGCGGATCACGGTCATCACACCGTGGGCCGGCTCGAACGGCGCCTGCACCAGCAGCTCGGCCGTCTCGCCGGGCAGGTACTCCTCCTGATCCGGCACGATGGTGACGGTCTCCTGCTCGACGTTGCGGGTCGGACGGGTCTCGCCGCCGGAGACCCACTGGGTGATCTCGCTGCGGTTGGTGTCGCCGGCGGCGTCGGTGACGATCGCCGTGATGCGGTACTGCCCGCCGACCTCGGTGTCGAACTCGCACCGCATCGACTCGTCCGTCGGGTCGTCGGTCGACGTCAGCTCGCAGGTCGCCGGGTCGACGACCTCCTCGACCCACTCCGATCCGTCGAAGCGCCCCTCGACCCGGCCGGCGACCACCTCGACGGGACGTCCGGCGACGGCGGCACCGTCGATGTCCGTGACGACCAGGTCGACGCGGATGGGTGTGCCCTGCCGGACGAAATTGCGATCGCTGCGCACGCCGACGTAGACGTCGGCGGGGTGCACCACCAGGTCGACGCGGTCGGCCCACGCCTGGCGGTCGATGTCGAACACCGTCGCCTCGGCGGTGACCGACGACGGGAGATCGACGCCGTTGCGGTCGATGTCGATGCGCAGGAAGTGTGTTCCCGACGCGTCGGTGCGACCGTCGAACTGTTCGTAGCGGGTGTCGTCGATCGGCCCACAGTCGATGCAGATGTCGCCCTCGGCCGCGACGTCGGTGGCGATGTCGACGGCAGCTCCCTCGAGCGGGCCGCCACGGACCGCCTCACCCGACCACCACCAAGGCTGCCACACGCCGAACTCGTAGTCGTCCCAGCCGGGGGGTGCATACGTCGTGTCGCGGCTGCTGACGAGCCACGTCACGTCGGCGTCGGGGAGCGGGCCGCCGGCGAAGTACTCGGCGTCGACGGCCACGGTGGCCGGCTCGGCGACCAGGTAGGGGCCTGGCGACTCGGCTCGTGCGGTGACCTCGAACTCAGGGCGGCGGAACTCCTGGATCTGGAACGAATGCGAGAACCCCTGGAACTCGGCGGTGCCCTCGAGACGGAACTCGATCCACGCCGGGCCCAGGTTGGCCCCCGCCGGCAGGTCGATCTCGAGCCCGAACCCGCCGAGCGCCCCGAGCGGGACGTCGCCGCTGGCGAGCTCGACGCCTTGGGTGTCCCACGCCTGGTAGGTGAGCCGCACGTCGTCGCCGAAGAGCTCGAGCCGGGCGTCGTCGTCCCACGCGAGCCGGCGCACCCAGCCCTTCAGACGGACGGTCTCGCCCGGCCGATACACGCCCCGGTCGTCGAACACGTACCAGCGCGAATCGTCGGACGACGAGGTGGTGATCCAACCGTCCCACTCGTCGGCCGGCAACAGCGCGGCGCGGTCGCCCGCGTTCGCCCACAGCCCGAGGATCCCGTCGCTCCCGAGCGACACCTCGGCCAGGCCCTCCTCGTCGGTCGTGGCGACCCGGCCGTCGCCGAGCAACTCGACGGGCACACCGGCGACCGGTTCCCCCGTCGTCAGGTCGGTCGTCGAGATGACGAGCTCGTCGTTGTCGAGGATCGCATCGACGCCGAGCGTGGTCGACTGCACCCACGCGATCGTCGGCCGGTTCTGCCAGTAGTCGTCGTCGTTCTCGGTCAGGTCGAGCAGGGAATCGACGCGGACGACGACCTGACTGCCGGCGCTGTTGAACGCGCGGCTCAGATCGACCGTCGTCTCGACGAAGGTGTCGGCGTCGCCGTCGATCTCGACCTCTTCGTCGAACACGATCTGCCATTCGGGCGGTTCCGCGTCGGCGTCGCTTCGCACGGCATCGACGTACTCGCGGAACTCACCGATGCGGTCGGGGGTGACGGCCCAGGCGCGCACCTGGACGGCGTCGTGGTTGATCGTGGTGATCGAGACCGACGGCCGCTCGGCGGTCGGATCGGTCGTGATGAAGCTGCGCTGCAGCCCGACGAGCGCGGGTCGGGCGGGGCCGACGTCGAACGACACGGTCTGGTCGCCGCTCAGCGATTGGCCGAACACGTCGGCGAGGTCGCCGTCGAGCGTGACCTCGTACGTCGTCCGACCGCGCACGGCCCCGCTCAGTTCGATCACGCTGCCGTACACGTCGATCCGCAGCCCCGGGATCGCCGGGCTGACGTCGACGAGCGACGCCTCGAACCGCTCGGGATCGAGCCGGTTCGACAGCTCGATCACGAACGACGAGCCGGGAGCGCAGTCGTCGCCCCACGAGCACCGATGGTCGACGATGCGCAGCGCCCCGAACGTCCGCCCGTCGAAACGTTCGAGACCCCGTGCGACGAGCGGCCCCTCAGCGGATGGCACATCGGGTCCGACGCGCACGACGATCGCGGTGTCGACGGGGAGTGGCGTGACGGGTGTGAACGCGACCGCCCGGCCCTCGAGGGCGGCATCGGCCGCCCGGCGAGCGACGTCGTCGTCGTCGACTTCGGATGCCGTCGCCTCGCGGATCGAGACGGGCGTGCCACCCGCCTCGACGGTGATCGCACCGATGACCGCGCTGGGCTCGACGCGCTGGTCGAACGTCGCGACCCACACCGGCTCGGTGGTCATCGACTCGCCGATACCGGCGAGGTCGGTCAGGGTCGGGGTCGGGGTCGTGAACGTCCAGGAGACGGTCTCCGCGAGGCGTGCGCCGTTGGCCGATCGGGTGCCGGCCGGTACCTCGACGAGGTACTCGGTCGCCGCCGGCAGCCGGTCGAGCTCGCCGGGGACGAGCTCGAAGCGCAGCGTCCGGGTGCCGATCCACCGCCAGCGGCCCTCGACCGCCGGGGTCACGACGACGGGGACGTCGGCGTCGTCGAGGTCGTCGAGCGTGCCGAGCGGCACCATCGGCTCGCTGAAGGTCACGGCGATGAACGGTGCGAGATCGACCGGGCCCTCCGGCTGGTAGCGAAGCACCTCGAGCGGCCCCGACGGGGGCGCGTCGGCCGGGTCGCCGGCGTCGACGGCCGGCGGGAACGTCTCGTCGACCGTCTCCCCGACGGTCGGCGGCAGCAGCGTCTCGGCCGGCCGGTTGAACGTGACCTGGTCGGTCGGGGGCACGGTCCAATCCGGCAGCCGGGCGAGGAGTGCCTCGATCTCGGCGTCGCCGAGCGGAGTTCCCTCGACGAGCCGAACCGGTTCGGTCACGGTGTCGGCAGCCTCGCCGTCCGACAGCCGGAGCCCGAGACTCGGGGTCGTCTCGCCGAGGGCGACCCCCTCGACGGTCACGATCGGTTCGGCGGGTTCGGCGGGTCGGCTGTCGCCGACGTCCGTGGTCGCGCTCGTTGGCGTCGTTTCGTCGTCGTCGTCGCCCCAGCACGCCGTGAGCACGAGGGCGGCCGTGAGCACGCCGACGATCGCGCGATGACGCCGACTGCGTCCACGTGCCCGCTTGTCTGCCATCGCGCTCCTTCCTCGGTCCAGGTTACGAACCACATCGTCCGTTCGACGGCGCGGCCCGGCCAGAGGTTCCGACTTTCGGGAGAATTCCGGCCGTCAGGCCGGCGCGAGGACGATCGGCGTCCAGCGGAGGATGTCGACCGGGTCGACCGGGCCGCTCTCGCCGTCGGCGACCTTCGTGCCGATCACCTCGAAGCGGACGAGCGCGCCACCCTCGACCGCGACGCGCTCGACCGGCGTGTGACGGAACTCGATGAGGTCGTTCTCGTACGCCGGCCCGATGTGGTCGCAGCCGTCCCAGGCGACGACGTGGGCGAGGCCGGGGAGCATGCGCGTCAGCGACGCCTGTGCGAGCCCCTGGACGTGGCCGCCGTAGACGAGCCGGCGCATGTTGGCCGTGAGGGTGACGTCGCGGTGCACGGCCGCCTGGTTGAACGTCAGCCGGGCGAGTGGCGCCGCGAGGTCGACGTGGTCGCGCAGCGGGTCGGTGCGGGTGTCGCCGTCGGCCCAGTCGGTGGCCGGCAGCGCCGACAGGTTCCACGCCGGCACGAGGCCGGCCAGCTCGTCGAGCGGGCTGGGGTCGGACGGTCCGGGGATGTCGTCCGCGTGGCCCGGCTGGCCCGGGCCGCGCCCACGGACGAGGGCGCACCGCTCGTACTCGACGACCGGGCCGTCCTCGCTCGAGGTCGTGATCCCGAGCCACACCTTACCCCGGAACTGGTCACCCTTGGGCGCCGAGTCCTTCAGGCCGAGCACCGTCGTCGTGGTCGACAGCGTCTGCCCGATCGTGACGGGGCGCAGCACACGCACCGAGCGGTAGTAGAGGTTCGCGATCGCCTGGCGTGTCGCCATCGTGGTCTGTCCGATGGAGTACTGGAGCACCAGCGCCGGGTTGGCGACGCCCGCGGGTGCGCCGGCCACCTCGTCGGCGAGATGTCGGTCGGCGGCAAGCAGGTGCTGGTCGCCGGTCACGGCGCGGTAGATGGCGTTGTCGGCCTCGGTCAGGGTGATCGACGGCAGCGGGGGCAGCG
>JAUHYJ010000848.1 GCA_030425785.1 Acidimicrobiia bacterium
CTTGAGGACGGCCTCGACGATACGGGCGCCGGCGACGCCGATCGCGTAGTTCGTCGCACCCTTGCCCTCGATGATCGTGTACGCCGAGCGCATCACGTCGTGGTGGATCCGCTCCTGCACCTCGGGCGTCATGATGACGTTGCCGTTCGTGTCGTGCCACTGGCCCAGCGGCACGCCGCCGATCGTCGCTGAGGACCAGATCGAGACCTCGGAGTCGCCGTGCTCGCCCAGGATGTAGGCGTGGACGTTCTCGACGGCCACACCGCACTCGAGCGCGACCTGGTGGCGTAGGCGCGAGCTGTCCAGCACGGTGCCGGAGCCGAAGATGCGGTTGGCGGGGAGCCCCGAGCGCTTGAGCGCCGCGTAGGTCACGACGTCGACGGGGTTCGTGACGAGGATGAAGGTGGCGTTCGGCGCCACGTTCAGCAGCGGAGGCATCACCTTGTCCATCAGCGAGATGGTGGCGCCGGCGAGGTCCATGCGCGTCTGGCCAGGCTGCTGCTTGGCGCCGGCGGTGACGACGACGACGTCGGAGTCGCGGACGACCTCGATGTCGCTCGACCCCACCACGTTGGTCTCGGGCATGTAGGCCATGCCCTGCGCGAGGTCGAGCGCCTCCGCCTCGACCTTCTTGGTGTTGATGTCGTACAGCGAGAGATTGCGCGTGAAGCCGCGCATCAGGCCCGCATAGGCGAGGGCCGAGCCCACCGCTCCCGCACCGACGATGGAGACCTTGGACTGCAGTGCTTCGCTCATGGGGGCAGGGTAACGAACAGGTGCGTCACCCAGGTGAACATCCGGGTCAGTCGACCGGCACGCAGACTCGCTCCGGCCCCTCTGGGATCTCGGCTCCCGACTCGACGCCTCCGCTCGCGAGTGAGAGCCCGATCGAGAGCTCGAGGCACGCCAGATCGCCGTCCTCGAGGGGCGCGTCAATCTCGACGGTCACGACGTCCTCCGCCACGAAGCCTGCGCCTCCGGCGACCCCGACGCCCACCCCGGTGTCCGTACCGACGCCCCGCAGCTCGACTTCGAGCTCACCGACCGTGGTGCCGGGACAGGTCTCGTCCTCCGGGACCACGAGGACGTACAGGTCCTCCCACGACATGGAGCTGACGTGCGGCTCCATCACCCACATCAGGAGCGGTCCGCGAACATCGGCCGTCACCGTGCCGTCGACGACGATCAGTGCGCAAGCGCCGTCGCCGGTCGTCGCGTTCTTCGTGACCGAGACCTCGCTCGACTCCGAGTACACCGGCACGACGGGCACGAGCAGCGCGATGGCGAAGGCACCGACCACGCCGAGAATGACGGCGCCGGCGAGAATCGCCGCGAACCACGCTCCCAGCCGATGCATGGGAAGAGTCTCGCCCACGGCCCGCTCGGTAGCGAGGAGAGAATCGCTACAGCTTCTCGAGCTTGTTGAAGCGCAGCACCAGGCGCTTGACGCCGTCGGTGCCGAAGTCGACCTTCGCCACCGCGTTGCGGCCCGATCCCTCGAGCGCGACGACCTTGCCCATGCCGAACTTGTCGTGGTTGACGCGCTCGCCCACCTCGAAGTCGACATCG
>JAUHYJ010000169.1 GCA_030425785.1 Acidimicrobiia bacterium
CGACGACGCCACCCACCACCGTGCCGCAGGTGCCGGACGTGCCGCGCCACGTGTCGATGGCGTTCAGTGGCGACATCCTCCCGCACAGCCCGCTCTGGCGCGGTGCGTCACGAACCGCGTCAGGTGGTGAGACCAGCGACGGCTCCCAGGGCTACGACTTCGTGCCGATGCTGGCCGCGCTCGGCCCGCTCCACCGCAGCGTCGACCTCGCCGTGTGCCACCTCGAGACACCGATCGCGCCGGCCGGCGAGGCGTACTCGACGATGCCGCGCTACGGCGTCCCGGCCGAGGTCGTCGACGCGATCGCCGCCGGCGGGTTCGGGCGTTGCTCGACGGCGAGCAACCACACCCTCGACCGCGGGGTCGCCGGCATCGACCGCACCGTCGAGGTGCTGACGGCCGCCGGCATCTCGCAGGCGGGCATGGCACGCACACCCGACGAGATCGAGCCCACCGTGATCGACGTCGCCGGTGTCGCCGTGGGCCACCTGTCCTACACGTGGAGCTACGGCGGGCTCGGGTTGCCGGAGGGCGACGAATGGCGATCGGCGCTGATCGACCCCGAGCGCATCCTCGCCGACGTCGACACCGCTCGCCGAGACGGCGCCGAGGTCGTCGTCGTGAGCCTGCACTGGGGGACCGAGCGGTCACATCTGGTCGACCGGTACCAGCGCGAGGTCGCCGACGCGCTCACCGCCGAGGGCACGATCGACCTCATCGTCGGCCACCACGCCCACGTGCTCCAACCGATCGAGCAGGTGAACGGGACGTGGGTGCTGTTCGGGTTGGGGAACGTGCTCTCGAACCACCCGACGTCGTCGAACTGGCCCGACGCCAGCCAGGACGCCGCCGTCGTGGTGGTCGAGTTCACCGTCGGCGCCGACGGTGCGGTCGAGGTCGCCAGACCCCGCGCCTACCCGACCTGGGTCGACAAGGACGCCGGTTGGGTCGTGCGGATCGTCGCCGAGGAGCTCGCCCGCACCGACCTGTCGGCCGGCCAGCGCGACCGGCTCGAGCGGTCGCTCGACCGCACGGTCGGCGTGCTCGGCGATCACGTCGCCGGCGTGGAGCTCGCCGAGTGACACCGCGCCGAATCGGCTGGGCGTTCGTGGTCGCCCAGATCGTGCTCCTCGCCGCGCTCGCGCTCCTGCCCGGGCGCGCCGGGTGGCCGCTCGTCGTCCAGGTGCTCGGCGTCGGCCTCGTGGCCGTCGGCCTCGTCGTCATGGTCGCGGCATCACGAGCGCTCGGCACGGCGCTGACCCCGACCCCCGAACCCCGCGACGGCGACCGACTCCGCACCGAGGGCCCGTACCGATACGTGCGCCATCCGATCTACTCGGGCGTGCTGATCATCGTGGTCGGGCTCGTCGTGCGCTCGGGCAGCGCGGGATCACTCGTCGTCGGCGCCGTCACCGTGGCGTTCTTCCACGCCAAAGCACGCTGGGAAGAGCGACGGCTGTCGGCGCGCTACCCCGAGTACCAGGCGTACGCCGCCGCCACCGGCCGCTTCGTCCCGCGTCTCACCCCACGGCGCTGATCGCGGCGCCGATCACTCGGCGAGGACCTCGGACATCAGGACCGGACGGCGCTCGTCGATGCTGCGGTGGGCGGCGACACCGATGGCCACCGACATGAGCCCGTCGTGCACCGTCACCTCGGGGCGTCCGCCGTGGCGGATCAGGTCGAGCAGCTTGCCGTGCTCGACCAGCGACGAGCCGTGGTGATGGCCCTGATACGCGATCGTGTTCTCGACGTGGACCTCGTCGACGGTGCCGATCCAGTGCTCACCGCGACGACCGATGCGCACCACCTCGTCGGGGATCAACGCCTCGAGCTTGCCGTTGGGGCCGACGACCGAGATCTCCTCCTGGTTCCGGGTCGCGTCGGCGAACATGCACAGGTCGAGGCTGGCGCGCTCGCCGGTGTCGTACTCGACGATGACGAACGCATTGTCGATGATGTCGGGCCGTTCGCCGTCGTAGCTCTCGTCGAGATGGTTGACGTCCTGGGCTCCCGACGCGAGCACCCGGACCGGTGCGCCGCCGCCCGACTCGCGCACGATCAGGTTCATCAGGTCGAAGAAGTGGCAGCACTTCTCGACCAGGGTGCCGCCGGTGTTGCGCGAGAACCGGTTCCAGTCGCCGACCTTCTCGAGGAACGGGAACCGGTGCTCACGGATCGCGACCATCTTGACCGGACCGGTCACCCCACTGCGCAGCTCGTCGAGCAGGCGGGCGACGGGCGGCATGTACCGGTACTCGAGGCCCACCCAGGTCGGGGCCGAGCGTCCCTCCGCCAGCTCGATCACGTGGCGGCAGTCGGCAACGGTCGTGCACATCGGCTTCTCGATCAGCACGGCCAGGTCGGTCGCCAACACGTCGTCGAGGATCGTGCGGTGCGTGTGGTTCGGCGAGGCGACGACGACGGCGTCGCACCGACCGGACTCGATGAGCGCACGGTGGTCGGTGTACACCTCGCAGCCGGTGCCGACCATGGCTGCGGCGACGTCGCGCGAACCCGGATCGGGGTCGGCGATCGCGGTCACCGCCGCACCGTCCAGCGCCGCCAGGTTGGCGATGTGCTCCTGGCCCATCATCCCCGACCCGATCACGCCGTAGCGGACGGTGTCGGACGAGCGCATGGTCACGGCATGGGCTCCCCCCGTGAGGCTTCGACGATGTCGTAGCAGTCGGAACGATCGAGCTGGACCCGAACGGCGGCGGCCGACGACACGATCCGATCGGGGTTCATGGTGCCGATGATCGCGATCGGGCGTGACGGGTGCGCCAGCGTGAACGCCAGCGCGATCGTCCCGCGATCGACGCCTTCGCGCTCGGCGAGCCGGTCGAGCACGTCGACCAGCTCGGGCCGCACCCCGTCGCCGGTCGCGAGCGACCCACCGGCGAGCGGCGACCACGCCATCGGCGCGATGTCGAGCTCGAGGCACTGGTCGAAGGTGCCGTCGAACATCGGATCGAGATGCACGGCCGAGAACTGCGGCTGGGTGCTGACCAGGCGGAACGGCAGGTGCGTCTGCAGCATGCGGAGCTGGCTCGGCGTGTAGTTCGAGACGCCGACCTCGCGGACCTTGCCCTCGTCGCGCAGCTCGGCGAGCACGCCGGCGAGCTCGGCCGGGTGGGTGTACAGATCGGGTCGATGGATCTGGTACACGTCGATGACGTCGACCCGGAGCCGTTCGAGGCTGGCCTCGACGGCGCTGCGCACGTACCCGGCGCTCTGGTCGTAGGGGATGCCGGGCATGATGCCGCCCTTGGTCGCGAGCACCATGCGGTCGCGCAGGCCCGGCGCCGCCGCCAGCACCTCGCCGAGCGCGGCTTCGACCGTGCCGAAACCGGTGCCGCCCCAGTCGAAGCCGTACACGTCGGCGCAGTCGATCAGGTTGCACCCCTCGTCGAGTGCCGTCTCGAGCAGCTGTTGGCCATCGGCCGCGGCGTCGCCGACGAACCGCCAGGTGCCGAACGCCACCCGGCCGACCTCGAACGGACCGAGCGGGCGGGGCGAGGGATCGATGAGGCTCATCCCGCTGCCCCGAGACCGGCCTCGTACTGCGGCTTGTACGGTGCGTGCTCGAGGTTCGGCAGCACGTGCTGTGCGAACAGGTCGCACTCGCCGATCAGGGTGTACCCGGACAGCACGAAGGCGTCGATGCCGACGTCCTGGTAGGCGCGCAGCTTGGCCAACACCTGGTCCGGGTCGCCGACGATCGCGGCCCCGGCACCGCTGCGGGCCTTGCCGATGCCGGTCCAGAGGTTCGCCTCCGCGTAGCCGTCGTCGCCGGCTGCGTCGCGCAGCTCGTTCTGGCGGGACACACCTGCCGACTGGGTGTCGAGCGAGCGGTTGCGGATCGCCTCACCGGTGTCGACGTCGAGCTTCGACAGCAACCGGTCGGCGGCCGCCCTGGCCTCCGCCTCGGTCTCGCGCACGATCACGTGGGTGCGCAGGCCATAGCGGATCTCGCGCCCGTAGCCGGCAGCGCGCTCACGCATCTCGGTGACCGTCTCGCCGACGGACGCCACCGTGTCGGGCCAGGTGAGGAACACATCGCACAGCTCGGCGGCGGTGTCCTTCGCGGCCGGCGAGAAGCCGCCGAAGTACATCGGCGGGCAGTGACCCGACACCGTCGAGACGCCCGGCGGATCGAGGTCGAGGTCGAGGAAGTCGTCGTGGATCGCGAGGTGCTCACCGTTCAGCAGCGTGCGCAGCGCGCGCATGTACTCACGCGTCCGCTGGTAGCGCGGCTCGGAGTCGAGCGGTGCACCTGGAAGGTCGGACGAGATGATGTTGATCGTCAGCCGACCGCCGCACATCCGGTCGATGGTGGCGAGCTGGCGGGCGAGCTGGGGCGGCCACATCTCGCCCATGCGGACCGCGAGCAGCAGGTGGATCTGCTCGGTCAGCGGCGCGATGCCCGACGTGAACGCCACGGCGTCGATGCCGAGCGTGTAGCCCGACGGCAGCAGGATGTTGTCGAACCCGTGCCGGTCGGCGGTCAGCACGATGTCGCGGCAGTGCTCCCACGAACTGGCGAGCGCCGGATCGGGCACCCCCAGGAACTCGTAGTCGTCGTCGCACAGCCCCGAGAACCAGCTGACCTCCGGCGGACTGGTGGCACCCATGATGTCTCCCCTCGTTGTCCGGACCAAACGCTACCCCGCCACCTCGACGCCGAAGAATCCGATGGACTGCCCGCAACCGCGCGACATGTGCCTGACCCCCGATGAAGGGGTCGCGAGCGACCTTGCGACATGTGCCTGACCCCCGATGCAAGGTTCGAGGCGCGCACCGACGAGGTAATTCCCGCGGCGGGATCGCCTCGGTCAGCCCTTGACGGAGCCGGCGAGCAGTCCCCGGACGAAGTACCGCTGGAGCGCGAAGAACACCACGAGCGGGATGAACGCCTGCACGAACGCCGCCGCGGGCAACAGGTGCTCGTTGCGGCCGAAGTCACCGGCGAGGTTGGCGATACGGATCGTGGTGACGATCGCATCGGGGTTCGAACCGGCCATCGTGTTGGCGATCAGGTAGTCGTTCCAGGTCCAGAGGAACTGGAAGATCGCGAACGCGGCGAGGACGGGGATCGACAGCGGCAGGACCAACCGGTAGAAGATCGTGAAGTGGTCGGCACCGTCGATGCGAGCGGCCTCGAACAGATCCTTCGGCAGCCCCGAGATGTAGTTGTGCAGCAGGAAGATCGCGAAGGGGAGCGCGAAGCCGGTGTGGGTGAGCCACACCGCCGTCGTCGTGCCCGCCAGATCGAAGTCGGGGATCAGCGTGATCGTCTTGTCGAAGAACGGCAGCGTGAAGTGCGCACCGCCGACGAACATCTGCAGCAGCGGGATCAGGGCGACCTGGAGCGGCACCGCCAACAGCGAGACCGTCGCGATGAACAGCACCTTGCGGCCCTTGAAGTCGATCCAGGCGAACGCGTACGCCGCGAAGGCCGCGATCGAGATCGGGATGATCGTCGCCGGGATCGACACCGCCGCCGAGTTCAGCAGCGAATCGCCGAGGCTCGCCGATGCACTCGATCCGAGCACGGTCTCGTAGTTCTCGGTCGTGAACTGGCCGAGGTCGGTGACGGAGGTCCACCACCCACTCGCACGCTGGAGATCGCGCGGCCGGAAGGAGTTGACGAAGAGGCTGAAGGTCGGCAACAGCCAGATCACGACGATCAGCCACAGCGCCCATCTGGGCAGGGTCCGGATGAACCGGTAGGCACGATCGACCGGCTTGTCGCCGCCCATCATGTCGTGGCTCATCGGGTCGTCGTGACTCGCGTCGATCTCCCGATCGTCGGTGAGCATCGGCTCCATCGTGCTCATGTCACCCCTCCTCCTGCATCTTGCGGATGTTGAAGATCATCACCGGCAGCACCGACACGAGGATCAGGATCGCCAAGGCGGCCCCGCGTCCGGTGTCGAAGTTGTTGAAGGCGGTGTTGAACATGTCGTTCGCAAGCACCTGCGTGCCGAACTGTCCGTTCGTCATGACCTTCACGATGTCGAAGACCTTCATGACGAGCACGATGAGCGTGGTCACGACGACGCCGATCGTGGTGGCGATCTGCGGCAGCGTGACCCGCCAGAAGATCTGCTGGCTGTTCGCGCCGTCGACGCGCGCCGCCTCGATCAGTTCGTCCGGCACGGCCTTGATCGCCGCGGACAGGATGACCATGGCGAAGCCGGTCTGGATCCAGACCAGGACGACCATGAGCCAGAAGTTGTTGAACGGCGGCTCCTGGATGAAGCCGATCGCCCGGTACGTGTACGAACCGTCGTCCTGGAGGGCGGCGCCACCGACGGCGCTCTCGCTCCAGTAGCGCAGCGTGAACCACCCGACGAGGATCGCGACGATGCCCGGGAACGCGGCTCGTCCGTACTCCTGGCGGGTGAGGAAGCGGGCGACGACGCCGAGCAGCAGCACCAGCACGACGATCGAGACGATGCCGACGATGAGGGTGGGCAGCCCGTCGCCGGAACTGAGCCGGCCGAGGCCGACCCACACGGCGTTCATCACGCCCGTCTGGTCGACCGAGGTGTCACGCGGCTGGTACATGAACCGCCAGATGATGGACGCGCCCACCAGTGAGATCGCCATCGGCATGAAGATGATCGACTTGGCGAACTTCTCGCCCTTGGCGTTGTCGGCCAGCACGGCGACCGCCAATCCGAGCGACGTCGAGAACACGACCACGACGACGACCCACCAGAGGTTGTTGATGAGGGTGCCGCGCAGTGCGGTGAACAGGGCGAAGCAGAAGAAGATGAACCCGCCGAGCAAGGGGAAGCTCGACGGACTGCCGAGCTCGGTGACCCGGCCGGTCTGTGCCTTCTGGCGGCTGCCGAGGAGGGCGAAGATGACCAGCAGGACGACGGCGATCCAGAACAGTCGGCTGCCGAACATGTTCGAGAAGCCCGAGGCGTCGAAGCTGTCCTTGTCCTGGAAGGTGTCGATGTAGTTCTGCACGCCGACCCACTCGACGGAACCACGATCCTTGAACGACAGGATCAGGGTGCGAATCGCCGGGACCACGAGGGTGGCGAGGATGAACAGCAGCGCCGGGCCGAGGAAGATGAACGAGCGCGACGTCTGGTCGATGATGCCGCGGCGGCGGAGGTCGGGGTTGGTCGAGAGGCCGAGTCGGACGCCGATGAGCGCCGCGGGCACCGCAGCGGCGACGATCGTCCAGCCGACCGATCCGGTGCCGAGGTCGGGGGCGGCCCATGCGCCGAGGACCCAGCCGACCGCACCGCCGACCAAGGCCCCCGGGATCGGGTCGTCGGACCGGAACTTGGTCCAGGCAGCACCGACGGCGGCGACACCGAGCACGAGCACCGCACCCACCTTGTTGGTGGTGCGGAAGGCCGCGGCACCGGGCACGTTCTCGAAGGCCCAGAGGAGCGCCTGCCCGAAGGGTGAGGGGCTGTCGGCCGGGTGCAC
>JAUHYJ010000170.1 GCA_030425785.1 Acidimicrobiia bacterium
GATCCAGGGCACGGTGCACCGGCGCGACCTCGGCGACGAGCTCCCCGGCCTGTTGGCCGCAGCGCATCCGACGACGCCGCTCGACGCGGTCGCCGTCGCGCCCGATCTCGAGGCCGCGGTCGTCGCCGACCGGCTCGCCGGCGGGCCGATCCGGACGGCCTGAGCGGTCCCCGGCGGGCGACGCCCGCCCGATCCTCCTGGCGATCGGTGGGGTGCTGCGGGGCGGGTCGCGGGAGAAATTGGGGGGAATAGGGGGGAAATGGTTGATTTCGGTGGACCTCGGGGGCAATACTTCCCGACACGAGAGGGGCCACTGCCTCTCGGCGCGAGGCAGGTCGGTGGCTGAGGAGAGGGAGGCCCGGACGTGTTCGTCGGGGAGTTCGAACGGAGCGTGGACGGCGCCGGTCGCGTCGCGCTGCCCGCGAGCTTCCGCGACGACCTCGGTGCCCGGTGCTACCTGACCTGCGACCCGGAGGGTTTCGTCAAGCTGACGACCGAGGACACGTTCCGGTCCGAAGCCGAGTTCTTGAAGGCCCAGGTCCGCGCCGGCGAGCAGCCGGCATCCGCACTGCGTGCGTTCGGGACCAAGACCCAGATCGTCGCCATCGACAAGCAGGGCCGGATCACCCTCGACGAGTCGACCCGGCGCCATGCCGGCCTCGGCAGCGAGGCGATCATCGCCGGCGCCCTCGACGCCCTCGAGATCTGGCGACCGTCACGGTTCCGCACCATCGGGACCGAGCACGACGACGTCGACCCGCCTCGCACCTGGGACGACGAAGACGACGATCAGCACGACGATCAGCACGACGAGCAGCAGGGAGACCGCGCATGACGCAGCCGTTCGAGCACGAGCCCGTGATGCGTGACGAGATCGTCGACACGTTCCGCGACGTCCCGTCGGGCGTGGTGCTCGACGCGACCCTCGGCGGCGGCGGCCACAGCGAGGCGATCCTCGACAGCCGCGACGACCTGCGGATCCTCGGACTCGACCGCGACCCCGACGCGCTCGCGGCGGCCCGTGCCCGGCTCGAGCGATTCGGCGCCCGCGTCATGACGCATCGATGCCGCTTCGACGAGCTCGACGCCGCGATGGACGCGCACCGCGTCGACGGCCTCACCGGCGCCCTGTTCGACCTCGGCGTGTCGTCGCCGCAACTCGATCGCGCCGAGCGCGGCTTCTCGTACCGCCAGGACGGTCCGCTCGACATGCGCATGGACACCGACGCCGAGTGGTCGGCGGCCGACGTCGTCAACGGCTACGACGAGCGTCGACTGGCGGCCGTGATCAAGCAGCACGGCGACGAGCGGTTCGCGGCGCGGATCGCCACGGCGATCGTCGCCGCCCGACCGATCGAATCGACGACGCAGCTCGCAGAAGTGGTCACGAGCGCGATCCCCGCTCCCGCCCGGCGCTCCGGCGGCCACCCGGCCAAGCGGACGTTCCAGGCGATCCGGATCGAGGTCAACGGCGAGCTCGACGCTCTGCCCGACGCGCTCGACCGTGCGATCGACGCGCTCGTGCCCGGCGGTCGTCTCGCGGTGTTGTCGTACCACTCCGGCGAGGATCGCATCGCGAAGGACCGCATCCGCGCTGCGGAGACGGGCGGCTGCGAGTGCCCGAGCGACCTGCCCTGCGTGTGCGGCGCGATCCAGACCGTTCGGATCGTGCGCCAGGTCCCGAAACGCCCGGCGGCCGACGAACAGGCACGGAACCGGCGCGCCACCTCGGCGCGCTATCGGGTCGCGGAGAAGATCGAGCCGACGCGGAGGGCGGGCTGATGGCGTCGCCGCTGCGATCACTGCAGCTGCAGCCCGGGGCCGCCGACGCCGCACGCCCGCAGCTCACCGTCGTGCCCGGCCGGCGCCGGATGGCGTGGTTCGCGATGTCGGTGATGGTGCTCGCCGCCGGCCTGCTGCTCGGCGCGACCTACCTGCACACCCGCATCGCAGAACGCCAGCTCGAGATCGACCGGCTCGACGCTGCGTTCCGCAGTGCCCAGGAGGAGTTCGACGTCCTGCGCGCCGAGCGGGCCGTGCTGCGCTCGCCCAGCCGGCTGGCCGAGCAGGCCGGCGCACTCGGCATGATCCCCGGTTCCGAGAGCGAGTTCGTGCCGATCGACCCGATGCTCCTCGCCACGGTCATCGCCCAGACCGGGCAGTTGCCGACCCTCGATGCGATCGTGCCCGGCTCGTACGCCCGGCTCGATCCGCTCGACCAGTTCCGTCTCGTCAAGTCGACCGGCACGGAGGCCCCATGAGTCGTCGCACGCCGCCATCGCGCCGCCGCTCGGTGCCCAAGGTCGAGCGAGCCGACCGTGCCCGCCGCCGTGCCGACCCACGTCGAGACCCGTCGCGCTCGACCCGCTCGTCCTCGACCCGCTCGCCCGACCGTACGTCGCGCAGCTCCGGCCCGGCCCCGCGCCGCGCCGGTGGCACGCCCGCGGCGAAGCGGTCGGGTGGCCGACCTTCGCGTCGGCCACAGCAGGCGCCGGCCCGGCAACGGCGTGCCGTCACGATGCGCACGCCGTCCGCCGCGCCGAGTCGCCTGCACCGCTCGACGTCGCAGCGGCAACGCCAGAAGCGGCGCGTCCGCGCCGAACGGCCGGAGGTGCGCCCGCCGCGCGACCGGTTCGGGCTCGGTGGCTCGACCGCCCGGCTCCGTCTCCTGCTGCTCGTCCTGGTCGTCGTCCTGGGCTACGTGCTCGTCAAGGTCGGCCGCATCCAGAGCACGGGTGGCGAGTACTACCGCGAGGCGGCCGAGGACCAGTGGTCGCGCACTCGCGAACTGCCGGCCGATCGCGGCACGATCTTCGACCGCGACGGTGAGGAGCTGGCGCTGTCGGTGCCCGGCTACGCCGTCAGCGTGAATCCCAAGCTGGTGACGAACCCCGAGGCGACGGCGCGCGCGCTGCAGGCGGCGCTCGGCCTGAGCGACGGCGACGCCCGCGACCTCTACGACGAGCTCGTCGCCAAGGACAAGGGCTTCGTCTACGTGCAGCGCCAGGTCGACCAGGCCACGGGCGAGGCGATCGCCGCGTTGCGGGCGAACGGTGTCAACGTCGATCGTGAGCCGATCCGGGTCCTGCCCGGTGGCGAGACCGGCCGGAGCGTGATCGGACTCACGAACATCGACGGCGACGGCATCGCCGGTCTCGAGGCGCAGTTCGACGACTTCCTGACCGGTACGCCCGGGTCGCTCCGCAACGACTTCGCGCCCGGCGGCCGGTCGGTCGCCGGCTCGGAGGAGGTCGTCGCGCCGCCGGTGCCGGGCAACGATCTGATCCTCACCCTCGATCGCTCGATCCAGTTCGAGGCCGAGCGGTTGCTCGTCGACCGCGTCGACACCTTGCTCGCGAAGTCGGGCACGATCATCGTGATGGACACCGACACCGGCGACGTGCTCGCGATGGCGAGTGTGCAGCGCGACGACGAGGACGTCGTCCAGATCACGAGCGGCAACTATGCCGCGGTCAACGCCTACGAGCCCGGGTCGGTGGCGAAGGTCATCACGATCGCAGCGGGGCTCAACGAGGGCTCGGTGACGCCCGACTCGACGTTCGTGGTGCCATGGCGTCGCCAGTACGCCGACGACCTGCTGAAGGACAGCCACCAGCACCCCGACGAGCTGATGACGGTGGAGCAGATCCTCGTCGAGTCCTCGAACATCGGCACGATCGACGTCCAGATGTCGATGGGCGAGGGCGAGTGGGACCGGGCCCGAGAGATCCACTGGAACTACATGCGCGGCTTCGGGTTGGGGGAGAAGACGGCGCTCGACTTCCCGGGCGAGTCGCCGGGCATCCTGAAGCACTGGACCGACCTGTGGGGGTCCGAGCGCGTGACGGTCGCCTACGGGCAGGGGCTCGCGAGCACGTCGATCCAGCTCGCCGCTGCCGTGAACACGATCGCCAACGACGGCACCTACGTCGCGCCGCGCCTCGTCGCCGGCACGGTCGACGCGGCCGGCGAGGTCGTCCCGGCCGAACCGTCGACGACCCACGAGGTCGTCTCACAAGGCGTTGCCGAGGAGGTGCAGCGGATGATGCGTCAGGTCGTCTGTCGCGGCACCGGGAGTCGGGCGCAGCAGGGCATCACGAACTTCAGCGTCGCCGGCAAGACCGGCACCGGCTTGAAGGCCCAGCCCGACGGCGGCTACTACAACGAGGCCGGCGAGCTCGTGTACTACGCCAGCTTCGTCGGCTTCTTCCCCGCCGAGGACCCGCAGGTCACGGTGCTGGTCTCGATCGACGAGCCGCCCGCCGGTGACATCAACCGCTTCGGCGGCACGGCAGCCGCCCCGGTCTTCGCGGACCTGGCGCCCACGATCGTCCACGAGCAGGGCATCGTGCCCCCGGCGGTCACCGACGAGTGCGGGCAGGCGGGCTGACCAGTGCCGACGACCGTTCGCGGCATGACCGACGCGGTGCCCGACGGGCTCGTGGTGAGCCTGATCGGGATCCCCGACGAGGCCGACGACGTCGCCGTCACCGACCTGACCCACGACTCGCGAGCCGTCGAGGCCGGGTGGGCGTTCGCCTGCGTGCCCGGCGCGACGCACGACGGCCACGACTACGCCGATGCCGCCGTCGCCGCCGGGGCCGTGCTGCTGATCGTCGACCGGCCGCTGCGGGCCGCCGTACCCCAGCTCGTGGTGTCGGACGTGCGGGCGGCGATGGGTTTCGCGGCGGCCGAGGTGCACGGGCGGCCCGCCGAGCGGCTCCGTCTCGTCGGCATCACCGGCACGAACGGCAAGACGACCACGACCCGACTCGTCGGCGCGATCGCCGACGCGGCCGGCATCGGACACCGCGAGCACGGCACGCTGTCCGGGGCCCGGACGACCCCCGAGTCGCCCGACCTGCAGCGTCGACTCGCCACCGATCTCGCCGACGGCATCGAGCTGGTCGTGATGGAGGTCTCGTCGCACGCGCTGACGCTCCACCGCGTCGACGGCTGCCGATTCGACGTGGTCGCGTTCACGAACCTGTCCCAGGACCACCTCGACCTGCACGGCACGATGGAGGCGTACTTCCGCGCCAAGGCCTCGCTGTTCACACCCGGGCTCGCCGACGAAGGGGTCACGAACCTCGACGACCGGTACGGGCGGCTACTGCTCGATGCGGCGGACATCCCGATGACCGGGTTCTCGATCGACGACGTCACCGAGGTCGAGGTCGGCCTGACGCACCACCGGTTCACGTGGCGTGGCACCCGGTTCGACGTCCCGCTCGGCGGGCGGTTCAACCTCGAGAACACCCTGTGCGCACTCGCGATCGCCGACCGACTCGGGATCGAGCCCGCGACCGCTGCACGCGGGCTCGCCGCACTCGCGCCCGTGCCGGGTCGCTACGAGGTGGCGACCGATCCCGGTCATCCGTTCACGGTGATCGTCGACTACGCCCACACCCCGGACGGTCTCGTCGAGTTGTTCTCCGCCGTCCGCGACGACGCCGGCCCTGGTCGCGTGATCGGCGTCTTCGGGTGCGGTGGCGATCGCGACCGCGAGAAGCGACCGGCGATGGGCGCGGCCGTCGTCGAGCACGCCGATCTCGTCGTCGCGACCTCCGACAACCCGCGTCACGAGGACCCGATGGCGATCATCGACGAGGCGCTCGCCGGCATCCCCGACCGCGACCGCGCCCGGGTGACCGTCGAGGTCGACCGCCGGGCGGGCATCGACGCTGCGCTCCGGATGGCGCGGCCGGGCGACGTCGTGGTCGTCGCCGGCAAAGGCCACGAGGCCACCCAGACGATCGGTGACACCGCACATCCCTTCGACGACCGTACGGTCGTGCGTGAACTCCTCATGGACACGACCACGACCACCACCACGACCACCACCACGACGACGAACACGAACGAGCAGCCGCCCTGCCTGTCGAACGGGGCGTCCGCGTGATCGCCGTCATGATCGCCGGCGCCGTCGCGACGCTCATCTCGCTGTTCGGCACCCGCTACCTGATCATCTTCTTCCGGCGCAGTGGCCAGGGGCAGCCGATCCTCGGCAAGGAGGACCACGGTCCCGAGCACCACATGGCCAAGCAGGGCACGCCGACCATGGGCGGGCTGGCGATCGTGGTCGCCGCCTTCGTCGGATGGATCGTCGCCCACGTGCGAGACATCGCGTTCTCCGACCAGGCGATGATCGTCTGGGTCGGCATCCTCCTCATGGCCTTCATGGGGTTCCTCGACGACTACATCAAGGTCCGCAAGCGCCACAACCGGGGCATCTTCTGGAAGCAGAAGAACTACATCACGATGCTGATGAGCTTCGGTCTCGCCTGGTGGCTCGTCGCTGCCACCGGCATCGCCGAATCGATCTCGCTCGTCCGTGCCGGCGATCTCGGCTTCGAGGTGCCCACGGCGGTCTGGGTGATCTGGGCCGGCGCCATCATCTGGGCGACCACCAACGCCGTCAACGTCACCGACGGCCTCGACGGCCTGGCCGGCGGGTCGGCCCTGATGGGCTTCGGCGCGTTCATGATCATCGGCTACTGGGAGTTCCGCAACCCCGACATCTACGACGCCGTCGTCAACCCGCTCGACATGGGCGTCATGGCGGCCGCCTTCGCCGGCGCCTGCCTCGGATTCCTGTGGTGGAACGCGGCGCCCGCCCGCATCTTCATGGGCGACGTCGGGGCGCTCGCCATCGGCGCCGCGCTGGCGTTCATGGCGCTCACCCTGAACACCCATCTGCTGCTCCCGCTGATCTGCGGCATCAACGTGATGGAAGCCGGCTCGGTCGCCGTCCAGATGGGCGTGTTCAAGGCGTCGGGGCGTCGCAAGCGGCTCTTCCGCATGTCGCCGATCCACCACCACTTCGAGCTCGGGGGCTGGCCCGAGACCACCGTGATCATCCGCTTCTGGCTCATCTCGAGCATCTGCGTCGCATCCGCCCTCGCGATCTACATCGCCGACTACACCGCGCAGGTGGGCTGACCGTGCGTGTCCTCGTCCACGGCCTCGCGATCACCGGTGCCTCGACCGTGCGGGCGCTGCTGCGCCACGGTCACGAGGTGACCGTCACCGACGACGCGATCGACGATGCGAAGCGCGCCCTCGCGACCGAGTCGGGCGTCGAACTCGGTTCGCTGCCGTCCGACGACGAGCTGGCCGGCTGGGTCGCCGACTTCGACCTCGTGTCGCCTGCCCCGGCCGTGCCCGAGGGGCACCCGCTGGTCCAGGCGGCGATCGCGGCCGGCGTCCCGGTCCGCACCGAGATCGAGATCGCGTATCGCTGGGAGCAGGAGCGCCCCGGCGGACCGCGACCGATCCTCGCCGTCACCGGCACCGACGGCAAGACGTCGACGACCGAGCTCACGGTGGCGATCCTGCGCGCAGCCGGCCTGCACACCGAGGCGCTCGGCAACACCGACACCCCGCTCGTCGACGCGATCGACGACGACGGCTTCGACGCCTTCGTCGTCGAGTGCACCAGCTTCCGACTGGCGTT
>JAUHYJ010000171.1 GCA_030425785.1 Acidimicrobiia bacterium
GCACGATGGTGTCTCACCCGCGTGCCGGGGCGACCGATCCCGTCGCCTGCGCGCCGGCACACCGGCCGCGCACGGTCAGTCGTCGGCGGCGTCGCGACGCTTGTCGACCATCCGCTTGCCCGCGAGGTAGGCGTTGGCGGCCGTGCGACCGGCGCTGCGGCCAATGTCCTCGCTCGTCGCGCTGGCGGCGTCGGCTCGTCGCCGACGTCGATCGGACCGCTCGCCCCAGTCGGTGTACCACCACAGGAACGCCATCGGGATGGCCATGACGGCGGTGATCAGCCGGCCGACCTCGGAGATCGCGACCCAGGGCTGGACGGCTGCGAACACCAGCCCGGCGATGACGACCAGGTCGAGCCATCGGTGGAACCGCCGGCCGACGAGCTTGAACGCGCCGAACGGGCCACGGACGAGCGATGCGTTGATCAGGACCACGATGCCGGCGACGGCGGGAACGAGCGGCTCGGGATCCTGGAACCCGGTGGCGATGAGCGCGACGCCGATCAGGTACTCGCTCAACTGGTGCAGCCAGAACGGCCGCTGCGCGCGATCTCCCACCCCGCCGAACCTATCCGGGACGAGACGCGAACGAGCCCTGCGTCGATCGCGTCCGCCGTCGCCGAGACGCGAACGAGCCCCGGGCACGCGGCCCGGGGCTCGTCCAGATGGTTCGTCGATGGACGACGACCCGCGTCAGCGGGTCATCACATCATGCCGCCCATGCCACCCATCGGGTCCATGCCGCCACCCATGCCGGCGCCGGCCGGCTCGGGCTTGTCGGCGACCAGGGCCTCGGTGGTGAGGACGAGGGCCGCGATCGACGCCGCGTTCTGCAGCGCCGCACGGGTCACCTTGGCCGGGTCGATGATGCCGGCCTTCATGAGGTCGACGATCTCGCCGGTCGCGGCGTTGAGACCGTTCGAGCCGGTCTCGGCCTCGACCGAGCGGACCCACACCGAGCCCTCGAGCCCGGCGTTCTCGGCGATGTTGCGGGCCGGCGCGGTGAGCGCCTCCCACACCAGCTTGGCGCCGGTTTGCTCGTCACCCTCGAGGGAGTCGACGACCGACTGCACCGAGCCGCGGGCACGGATGAGGGCGGTGCCGCCACCGGCGACGACGCCCTCCTCGATGGCTGCACGGACCGAGCTGACCGCGTCCTCGATGCGGTGCTTCTTCTCCTTGAGCTCGACCTCGGTGGCCGCGCCGACCTGGATGACGGCGACGCCACCGGCCAGCTTGGCGAGGCGCTCCTGGAGCTTCTCGCGATCCCAGTCCGAGTCGGTGTTCTCGATCTCGGCCTTGATCTGGTTGACACGGCCGGTGATGTCATCGCCGGAGCCGCCACCGTCGACGATGGTGGTGTTGTCCTTGGTGATGACGACACGCTTGGCGGTGCCGAGCAGGTCGAGGGTGGTGTTCTCGAGCTTGAGACCGACGTCTTCGCTGATGACCTGGCCGCCGGTCAGGACGGCCATGTCCTGCAGCATCGCCTTGCGGCGGTCGCCGAAGCCCGGCGCCTTGACCGCAGCGGCGTTGAACGTGCCACGGATCTTGTTCACCACGAGGGTGGCGAGGGCCTCGCCCTCGATGTCCTCGGCGATGATGACCAGCGGCTTGCCGGTCTTCATGACGGCCTCGAGCACCGGCAGCATCGCCTGGACGGTCGAGATCTTGCCCTGGTTGAGCAGGATGTACGCGTCCTCGAGGACGGCCTCCTGGCGATCGGGGTCGGTCACGAAGTACGGCGACAGGTAGCCCTTGTCGAACTGCATGCCCTCGGTGAACTCGAGCTCGGTGCCGAACGTGTTCGACTCCTCGACGGTGACGACGCCGTCCTTGCCGACCTTGTCGATCGCGTCGGCGATGACCTCGCCGATCGAGCTGTCGGCGGCCGAGATGGTCGCGACGTTGGCGATGTCCGACTTGTCGTCGACGTCCTTCGCCTGGCTCTGGATCGACTCGACGGCAGCGGCGACGGCCTTCTCGATGCCCTTCTTGACGGCCATCGGGTTGGCGCCGGCAGCGACGTTCTTCATGCCGACGCGCACCATCGCCTGGGCGAGCACGGTCGCCGTCGTGGTGCCGTCACCGGCGATGTCGTCGGTCTTCGTCGCGACTTCCTTGACGAGCTGGGCACCCATGTTCTCGAACGGGTCTTCCAGCTCGATCTCCTTGGCGATCGACACACCGTCGTTGGTGATCGTCGGGGCGCCGAACTTCTTGTCGAGCACGACGTTGCGGCCCTTGGGGCCGAGCGTCACGCGGACGGCGTCGGCCAGCTTGTTGACGCCGGCCTCGAGTGAGCGACGAGCCTCGTCGTCGAAATGCAGCATCTTTGCCATGTTTGGATCAGTCCTTCTTCAGTCGTTCGTGTGCGTTCGTGTCGTTCGAGGTGATCGAGGCCGTCACTCGACGATCGCGAGGACGTCGCGAGCGTTGAGGACGAGGTGCTCGACCCCGTCGACGGTGACCTCGGTGCCGCCGTACTTCGAGTAGAGGACGGTCTGGCCCTCCTCGATGCCGACGGGGATCAGCTCACCGCTCGACTCGGCGCGCTTGCCCGGGCCGACGGCGACGACGGTGCCCTGCTGCGGCTTTTCCTTGGCGGTGTCGGGAATGACGAGACCCGAGGCAGTCTGGGTCTCGGCCTCGTTCGGCTTGACGACGATACGGTCATCCAGCGGCTTGAGCTTCATGGGTGCAGGCCTCCGTTGGCGTGTCACAGGGGTTGGGATCGGTTCCGGGACGGGCGTTAGCACTCACCCCGACCGAGTGCCAATGTTAGACGAGTCCGGGCGCCGTTAGCAACCGGCAGCCGAGAGTGCTAACCGACATCAGCCGTGTTCGGCCGGGGCTGACCCGGGCGATCAAGATCACGGGGCAACGACACCCGCGAGCAGATCGACGATCCACCCGGTCGGATCAGCCGACGGGTCGTCCACCTCGACCGTGAGGAAGAGGCGCCCGCCAGGACGCGGCCACTCGATGAAGTAGGTCGTGGCGAACGAGGTGACCGGAGCGAGCTCGAACTGCGCGTCCGTGGCCGGATCGCCGCTCCACGCGAGCACCGGCAGGAAATCCGGGTTGCCGACGGCGGCGTCGAGCGCATCGGGATCGGCACGGACGACGAACACGGCCGCCGCCGTGCCGGCGAGGTCGATCGTCGAGGTCGACTCGATCTCGACCGGGAGGGCGTCGAGCCAGGCGCCGAAGTCGTCCGGAACCGGACCCCACGAGGCGCGGCCCGGATCCTGGTCGATCGTGGTCGGATCGATGGCCGTCGGCGCCACCAGCGTGACGTCAGGACCCTCGTCGCGACCCGGGCGGAACACGATGAAGTCGACGCCGGTGCGGACCACGAGCGGCTCGGTCGTCTCGATGGTCAGGCCGGGGCCGAACACCGTGAACTCGTGCACGCCCGGCGGCAAGTCAGCGAAGACGGCACCGGTTTCCTCGGACGTCGGCGAGTCGGTGGCGACCTCGGCCGCAGCATCGTCGGCTGCATCTCCGGAGCCCGATCCCGTGCAGTCCAGCACGGGCAGACCCGACGACGTCATCAGGTCCTGTAGCTCGAAGCAGGCCGACGTGAAGACCGGTTCGAGCTCGTCGAACTGCACATAGATGGCGCCGTAGTCGGTGCCGGGGAACCCGGCATCTCCCGCCCGTTCGAGTTCGTCGCGAATCCGGTCGGGCTCGGACTCCCCGAGGGCGAGTCCCCCGGCAGCCAGATCCCGTTCCTGAGCGAGCCCGTCGAGCAACGTCTCGAGCGCGGCGTCGAGCCGAGCGTCGCCGGAGCCACCGGGGAGCGACTGCTCGAAGCGGTCGGTCGCGGCGACCAGGTCGGCGTAGACCAGCTGAGTGGCGTCGAATCGTGCACCACCGGTCGTGACCGCCTCGATGAACCGGATCGCAGCCGCGGTCCGATCGTCGAGCAACGTGGACCACGCGGCGGCGACGTCGTCGCCCCACTCCTCGAGCCCGACCGTCGCACCGACGGGCGGCAACGTGTCGGTCGCGCGTTCGGTCGTGACCGGAGCTGCGGCCGCAGCGTCGTCCACGCCGATCGCAGCAACGTCGTTGGCCGCATCATCGTCGGTGGCGACCTCGGCGGCGACGGCCGGCTCGGACGTGGCGTCGTCCTCCCCACCGCCACACCCGGCGAGAACTCCGAGTGCGAGCACCACCGCACCGGCCCGACACGTCATCTGCTGATTGTTCATCTCGACCTCCTGCCACACTCATCGTTCGACCACACCCTTCCCTGTCGCGCCGTGCCCGACAGGATCCGGCCCGCCGGGACGATGAGTACGGTTGATGGCGATCACGCCGCTGCCGACCATGAGCGAGACGAACGAGGAGATCGACGCCTTCGAGGCCGTGTACCGGAGCATGCTGCCCACGGTCTATCGATTCTGCACCGCCCGCCTCGGGCGAGCCGAGGGCGAAGACGTCACCTCCGAAGTCTTCCACGCCGCCGCGATCGCGTGGAGTGACGGCCGCCGAGCCCAAGTGTCGGATGCGTGGTTGATGGCCGTGGCGCGCAACAAGGTCATCGACCGATGGCGCAAGGCCGAGCGCCGCGACAACCTGGCACATCTCGTCCGGCCGCGCCGCGACGAGCTCATCGAGTTCCCCGCGGACTGGCAGGCGACCCCGCGCCGAGCACAGGTGCTCGGGGCCCTCGATGCCCTCAGCCCGCGCCACCGGCGACTGCTGATCGCCCACTACGTCGACGGCATTCCGGTGCCCGAGCTCGCCGAACAGCTCGGTCTCGGCACATCGGCCGTCGAGTCGGCCCTCGCCCGCGCCCGACGGGCGTTCCGGCGTCACTACCCAGGTGAGGATCACCGCGCATGATGAACGACGACGATCTCCGACGAGCACTGAGCACGATCGACGACCCGGTCGACGACGTCCCCGCCGACTTCGACGCGGCGCTGTGGGCCGAGCTCCACGACACCCTGGCGGGTCGACGCGTCACACAGCACGACGGGGACATCATCCCGCTCCGGCCAACCGATCCGCCCCGGATGACGCAGCGTCGTCGCGTGCGGCGTTGGCCCGCTGCGGCGGCGGTCGTTCTCGTGGCGGCATCGACCGCGGTACTGCTCGCACGACAGGCACCGCAGGACGCTGCAGACCGACCGTCGGTCGTGCCGCCGTCGACGACGATCGCGCCGATCACCGACCCGGCACTCGCATGCGAACGGTTCAGGAGCGCAGACGTCGACGTCACGCTGATCGCCCGAGATCTCGCCAACGGCACCCTCACTGCGGAGTCGGCCGCAGCGGCGATCGGTCCTGCGATCGACGCGTTGGAGCAGCTCGAACGCGATCTCAGCGCCGCCGGCATCGATGTCGACGCGGTCGCCGTCGCCCTCGGTGGAGTGCGTCAAGCGAGCCGCGAGTTGGCCGACGGCGACGTCGGCCGGGCGATCGACTCGCTCGAGTTCGCCGGCTTCCGGCTCACCCAGCGCCCGGAGCTCACGGCGTGCGTGCGAGGTTGATCAGTCGCTGATCAGAACTCGACGCCGCAGCGGCGGAGCACGTCGATCGTCTCGGCGAGTGGGAGGCCGATCACGTTCGACGGGCTGCCGTCGATCCGGCTGACGAGCGCACCGCCGGCGGTCTGCATGCCGTAGGCGCCGGCCTTGTCGAGGTGCTCGCCGACCGACAGGTACCAGTCGATGTCGGCGTCGGCGAGCGAGCGGAACACCACGTCGGTCGTCACGAGGTCGGCGACGATCTCGCCGACGGTCCAGCCGACGATCGCCGTGTGGACCTGATGGGTCCGCCCCGACAGTGCCTGCAGCATCCGTCGGGCATCGTCGTCGTCGACCGGCTTGGCGAGGATGTCGTCGTCGAGATCGACCGTGGTGTCGGCCGCGAGCACGCACACCGACCCGTCACGATCGAGCTCGTGCGCGACCTTCTCGGCCTTCGCCAGTGCCACCCGTTCGACGTACGCGCGCGGGTCCTCCCGGGGCTCCCACGACTCGTCGACGTCAGCCGGATGGGCGCGGAACGTCAGCCCGATCGTGCGGAGCAGTTCGTGTCGCCGTGGCGACTGGGACGCGAGGACCAGGTCCATCGGCCTGGCCTGCCGGTCAGCGGGCGGCCTGGATGGCGGCCCAGACGCGCTCGGCCGTGCACGGCATGTCGACGTGCTTCACGCCCAGGTGCGACAGTGCGTCGCAGACCGCGTTGTGGATCGCCGGCGTGGCGCCGATCGTGCCCGACTCGCCGATGCCCTTCGCACCCAGCGGGTTGCGGGGGCTGTCGGTCTGGGTGTTCGACGTCTCGAAGCTGCACAGCTCGGCCGCCGACGGGATCGCGTAGTCGGCGAGGTTCGACGTGATCGGGTTGCCGTCGTCGTCGTAGCGGACCTCCTCGTACAGCGCCTGAGCCGCGCCCTGGGCTATGCCGCCGTGCTGCTGCCCCCGAACGAGCAGGGGGTTGAGGATGCGTCCGCAGTCGTCGACCGCGACGTGGCGCAGCATCTTGACCTGGCCGGTCTCGGTGTCGACCTCGACGACCGACACGTGGGCACCGAACGGGAAGGTCGAATCGCTGCCGTCGAAGTCGAGCTCGTGCTGGAGCGGCCCGGCCTCGACGCCTTCTGGCAGCTTGGACGAGTCGTTGGACGCCGCCGCGAGATCGCCCCACGACACCGCCTTGGCCGGCACACCGGCGACCTGCAGGCCGCCGTCGCCGACCTCGATGTCGTCGGCCGACGCCTCGAGCATGTGCGCCGCGATCTGCTTGGCCCGGCTGAGGACCTCCTGCGATGCGGTGTAGATCGCCGAACCGCCGGTCTGCAGCGAACGCGAGCCGAGCGTGCCCGAACCGCGCGGCACCTTGGCCGTGTCGGAGTTGACGTAGGTGATCTTGTCCATCGGGATGCCGAGGACCTCGCTGGCGAGCATCGAGAACGCCGTGGCGTGACCCTGACCGTGCACCGAGGTACCGGCTGCGATGGTGGCGGTGCCGTCCTCGTGCACCTCGCACGACCCCCACTCGACGTGGAGCCCGACCGGCGCGGTGACCTCGACGTAGGCCGAGACGCCGATACCGAGCTGCTTGGTGTCCCCCGACTCGCGGCGTGCGGCCTGATCGGCGCGCAGGTCGGCGTAGCCGGACTGCTCGAGTGCGGCGTCGAGCGCCTTTTCGTACTCACCCGAGTCGTAGTTGGCGCCGGTGATCGTGGTCAGGGGGAACTGGGACGGCTGCAGGAAGTTCTTGCGGCGGATCTCGGCCGGGTCGATACCGGCCTCGGCGGCCGCCGCGTCGATGACCCGCTCGATCAGCTGGGTCGCCTCGGGACGGCCCGCGCCACGGTAGGCCCCGATCGTGGTGTTGTTGGTGAGCACCGTCTTGGCGTCGAAGCGCACCTTGGGGATGTCGTACACACCGACCGACATCATCTGGGTGAGCATCGGCAGGATCGCGCCGATC
>JAUHYJ010000172.1 GCA_030425785.1 Acidimicrobiia bacterium
GTTCGTCGACGTCTCGGGCGGTCGCTGACGGTGATCAGAACAGTTCGAGCTGCTCCCACGTGACGGCGACCTCGCTGACGGTCTTCCAGACGAGTCGGCCGCGGCTACCGGGGCGCCGGACCATGACGAGTTCGGGGCGGAGCGAGCGGGCGGCACCATCGGGGTCGTGGAGCGTGATGCTGCCGTCGGGTTCGACCCGAGCCACCTTGCCGATCACCCAGCGCCCCGTGCCGTTGCGCCGGAAGCGGATGGGTTCGTCCCGGCGCAGCCCGACCGCGAGCAGCGTCCGCTCAGCCATGGGCAGGAACGATAGGGCGCGGTGTCGTCCCGGCGCCGAAATTCACGCGGAACGCATGCGCGCGCGTCGCCGCGATCGACGGTACGGTGGTGGGGGATGACCGACCAGCTCAGCTCCACTCCGACGCTCGACCCCCAGTCAGACGAGTCGAACGAGGGCGCCGTGTCCGAAGCGGTGGCGGTGATCGATGGCGCGTTGGCACGAATGATGCAGCGCGACCTGGTGTCGACGACGGAAGTCGCCGACCTCCTCCTCGATCTCCGCACCCTGCTCACGACGTCCTGACGCCGTCGAACCCGGCCGCCGCCTTGCGGCGCCGCCGGGTCAGACCTTCGCGAGCCGACTGAACGCGTCGCCGAGGCACTCGCCCAACAGCTCGGGTTCGGTGACGGCTGCGGTGTCGATGTGCAGTGCCATGTCGAGGCTGCCGAGGTAGGACATCAGCGTCAGGTTGAACGCCACGCCGGCGAGCGGTCCGATCGGGTAGACCTCGAGGAGTTGCGCCCCCGCCAGGTACATCGGGATGGGCGAGCCCTTCACGTTCGAGGTCGCGAAGTCGACCGTCTGGGCCTGCTGACGCGCCAGCCGGGTGATCAGCGAGGTCGGCAGGGTCGACGCCACCGCAGCGAGGGTGTCGAGCCCCGCGTTCTTGCTCGACGAGCGCGCCGCCTCGGTGATCTCGGTGATCGCCCGGAAGCGCTCGTCGATCGGCATCTCACCGGTCGGGACCAGGAAGCGCACGAGCGAGAACGCGTTGGCGCCCGATTCCTCGGTGCGTGTCGACACCGCCATCGACGCGCGCAGTGTCTCGACGGGGGCGCCGAGCCGTAGGTGGTAGTTGGCGGCGGCGTCCGCGGCGGCCGTGAGGAACGCGGTGTTGAGCGTGCCGCCGAGCTTCTTCGCGGCGTCCTTGGTCTCGCGGAACGGTGCGCGAGCGGTCTCGACGCGCCGGTTCAGCGACCGCGCCGTCCACAGCGGCGACCGCGCCTGCTCGGTGTCCGACAGCTGGCTGACCACACCCTGGAACGAGCGCGCCGCTGCGCTGGTCGCATCGGGCAGCCCGGTCGGGTCGGCCAGCAGCTCGCGGACCTGGCGGGCGATGCCGAGCGGCAGGCGCAGGCTGCCGCTGACGAACTCGAACAGGGTGTCGGCGGCGCCGGGCGCCTCGTCGTCGTCATCGTCATCGTCGTCGTCGACGAGGTCGGGTTCGGGCGGTGGAGGCGGCTCGGGGGCGTCACGTTCGAAGTCGAGGTACTGCAGCGACAGCTCGACCCCCCGTTCGCCGTCGGTGATGGTGTGGTGCATCTTCGCGAGCAGGGCAGCCTTCCCGCCGCGCATGCCCTCGATCACGACGAACTGCCACAGTGGCCGGGTGCGGTCGAACGGGTCGGCCACGATCAGCGACGACAGATCGAGCACCTGGCGGAGCGTCCCGGGCTTGGGGCACGCGATCCGCCGGAGGTGCCGGTCGATCGAGAACTCGGGGTCGTCGACCCACACCGGCGGCGAGACGTTCGCCGGAGCCGGCAGCACGCGCTGGCGCAGGCGGGGCACGGCGATGACCGCGTGTTCGAGCCGGCGCCGCAACGAATCGAAGTCGGGCGCCCGATCGAGGATCGTGACGGTGCCGAAGGTCGACGACAGGTGCGGGTCCTTCTCGAGACGCCACATCAGCCCTTCGGCGTCGGACATCTGCCGGTCGAACCGCATGTCGCTCATGCCCCGAGCGTAAGCCATGTCGGGTGTGGCGAGGGATTGCGGGCTCAGCCGAGGCCGAGCCGGCGGAACACCCGACGTGCGAGCAGGCCGAGCCCGACGCCGACCACGGCGCCGCCGACGATGTCGGAGCCGTGATGGATGCGCACGAAGGGTCGTGACACCGCCACGGTGGCGGCCATGGTGCCCCACAGGGGCGCCCACCGGCGCCCGTCCCAACCGATCAACGTCGTCGCCGCGAACGCGGCGGCCGATGCGTGACCGGAGGGGAACGAGGAGGTGAGCGGCGTGCGGATGTCGAACCGTTCGTCGCCCCCGTCGGTCGGGCGTCGTCGCCCGAAGAGTCGCTTCAGGCCCTGGTTGACGAGCAGGCTCTCGGCGCCGATGCCGATCGCGAGCGCGACGACCTGGTCGGGCCGGCCACGAACGGCCCCGCGCACGAGGCTGCTGGCGTGCCAGATCAGGCTGAACTCGCCGGCATGGGTCGCCGCCGTCATGACGGTCGCGACGGCGTCGCGGTTGCGCCACGGCTCGAGCGCCCGGTCGACAGCATCGTCGAACGCGCGCACCGCGTCGCCGAGTGCGGCGCGACCCGGCGAGGTCGCGGCCGGGTACTCGCGAACGGCGTCGTCGGCGTTGGCGACGACCTCGACGACGGCGTCGAGTGTGGGCGGCCCGTCCGCGTTCACGAGCGGGTGGCGAGGACGACCGGCGCTTCGGTGGCAGCGAGCGACGGGTCGCCCCCGTACTCGGGACACCACCGCTGGTAGACGCACCAGTTGCAGAGGGCGCTCTGACGCGGACGGAAGTCGTCGCGCTCGCACGCCGTCGCCACGGCTTTCCAGACGGCGCTCGTGCGGGTCGTCATGAAGCGGGTCGACTGCTCGGTCGGGGTGGCGGTGATGACCTCGCCCGACTTGAGGTACATCAACCGGATCGCAGACGGCCGCTTGCCGAACACCGATTCGCAGAGGAAGGCGTAGAAGTGGACGCCGGAGAGGCTCTTGCGTTCCCAGTTGGGGCTCGGGGCGCGGCCGGTCTTGTAGTCGGTCACGACGAGCTCGCCGTCGGCGTCGAGCTCGAGACGGTCGATGATGCCGCGCAGCATCAAGTCGCCGACGGGCGCCTCGAGCCGCAGTTCGAGACCGATCTCGCGGACCCGGGTCGGGTCTTCGAGACGGAGGTAGTTGGCGGCGAGCTCATGACACTCGCGGGCGAAGGTCGCCGCCTGGTCGGCGTCGAGCCCGAGCAGGGTGTAGTCGGGGTGGCTCGCGTACTCCGCGAGGGCGTCGTCGGTGCAGCGGTCGAGCGCGGCGGCCGTTCGCTCGGCGGCGGGCAGGCAGAAGAGCAGCTCGAGCGCCCGGTGGACCAGGGAACCGCGCGTGGTCGCCACCGACGGCGGGTCGGGCAGCTTCTCGATCGAGGAGAACCGGAACGACAGTGGGCACGACAGGAACGACTCGACCCGGCTGGGGGAGAGGCTCGTGGGGATCGTCCAGGTGGGTGAACTCGTCGGGGGTGTCGCCAGGTCGGTCATCGTGCTCCCCATCGTACGCGCGGGGTGTCACACGCTTCGCGGAGCCGTCACGCCACGTCGTCGGAGCCGGTCTCAGTCGGGGACGAGACCGGCGAACTCCTCGGGGTGACTGAACGGGCCCAGATGGGTCTGGTGCTCGAGCAGGACGTACTCGCCGTTCGGCAGTTCGTCGGCGATCGCCTCGGTGCCCGACGACGGCTGGCGCTCGAGCACCATCCCGCCGATCACGCGGCACGGCACGTCGATCTCGGCCAGCAGCGGCCAGACGCCGTTGTCGCGTCCACCCATGAAGATGCCGCCCTCGAGTTCCGGGGAACAGCACAGTTCGACCGCAGGCATGCCGCCTTCGCCCGTCACGTCGCGGAACCCGTGCTCGACGTACTGGAACAGCACGTCGTCGCGCATCAGCGACAGGGGCGGCTTCTCGGCGTAGTTGGCTCGGGCCTCGGCTCGCGATGCGAACCGCCGGGTGCGACGGAACGCACCCTTGACGATCGGGAGCTCGCGCATGTCGACCTCGGCAAGGTCGGAGGCCGCCGGCCGGTGTGCGATCGGTTCGAAGAGGGTGAGCTGACGGAACAGCCCGGGTCGGGCATGAGCCGCCATCAGCAGCGACGCACCGCCCATCGAGTGGCCCACCCCGACCAGACCGCCGTCGGGCGCGATCGTCTCGGCGACCCGGACCGTGTCGACGCCGAACCGCGACCAGTCGACGTCCCAGTCGGCGGGCACGGTGCTGGCGCCGTGCCCGCGGTGGTCGACACCGAACACGTGGTAGCGGTCGCCGAGCGCGTCGGCGACCGGCTGGTAGCAGCAGGCGTGGAACCCGGTGGCGTGCGAGATCAGCAGTGGTGGCGCGGTGTCCGACCCGGCCATCTCGTGGACGGCGAGTCGGACACCGTCGACCGAGTCGACGGTCAGCACGTCAGTCGTTCGTCTCGCGCTTCTTGCGGCGGCCCCGCCGCCAGAAGAAGCCGGCGAGGCGGTCGAGCAGCACACCGAGCACGATCGAGATCAGGATGACGGTGCGCGCGGGCCAGCTGACGTCCATCCAGAGGAACTCGATGTTGACGGTGTCGCCGTTCTGGAAGAAGAACACGGCCGCCACGATCACGACGAGGAGCAGGGCGACGAGCTTCAGCGGCGGGCTCTGCATCCCTCCGCTCTCGGCGGGCTGATCGTCGACGATCTCGTAGCTCATGATGCCAATATGCCACAGGCCGACCGGGCCGAAACCGGCCGGGCCGTCAGAGGTGCTTCATGTAGAGGCCGATCTCGTCGCCCATCTGGGTCGGGACCTCGTAGCCGTCCTGGTTGGTGACCGCATCCCAGTTGGCGGCGATCGACTCGGGGGACAGTTCGGCGTCGGTGTAGCCCTGGCACTCGCCGATGAAGATCTCGGCGACGCGGCCGCCCGCCACCGAGAACACCCGACCGGTCGCCTCGCAGCTCTCGTGGGCGAGGTAGGTGACGATCGGGCTGACCTTCTCGGGTGCCACCTTGTCGGCGAGCGGACCGAGCAGGTCCTCGGTCATCCGGGTGCGGGCGACCGGGGCGATGACGTTGGCCTTGATGTTCTTCGATGCGCCCTCGACCGCGAGGACGCGGGTGAACCCGACGAGGCCCATCTTCGCGGCGCCGTAGTTGGCCTGACCGAAGTTGCCGAAGATGCCGGCGCCCGACGCGGTCGACACGACGCGTCCGTACGCCTGCTCGCGGAAGTGCGGCCACGCCGCCGAGGTGACGTGATAGGCACCGTTCAGGTGCACGTCGAGCACGGGGCCCCACAGATCGGGCGTCATGTTGTGGAACGACTTGTCGCGCAGGATGCCGGCGTTGTTCACGACGATGTCGATGCGGCCGAAGGCGTCGATCGCGGTCTGGACGATCGCGGCGCCGCCCTCGGGGGTGGCGACCGAGTTCGTGTCGGCGACGGCCTCGCCGCCGGCCGCCTTGATCTCGTCGACGACCCGCTCGGCGGCGCCCTTGTCGCTGCCGGTGCCGTCGATCGCTCCGCCGAGGTCGTTCACGACGACGAGCGCACCACGGGCCGCCATCATCAGCGCGTGCTCACGCCCGAGCCCGCCGCCGGACCCCGTGATGATCGCCACCTTGCCATCGAAACCAAGAGCATCAGTCATGGCCGTCAACAGTACCCACCGGTAACCCCGGTCCTGCAAAGCCGTGGGCCGCCCGGCCGGACGCCGCCGGGCGTCAGTTCGGCGTCGGGACGTGGACCGTGCGGCCGACGTCGACGTGCACCGTCTCGTCGCCGACCCGCACCGGCACCGGGTTGCCGGCGAGCACTTCGATCGTGGCCCCCTCGGCATCCATGCGGACGGCGATGTCGCTCCCGTGGCGGTGGAGGCGGAACGACAGGTCCTCCCATGCCTCGGGGAGGCGCGGCGTGAAGCGCAGGGCGTCGCCGTTGTCGAGCACGCCGGCGAAGCCGTGGACGACGGCGGCCCACACGCCGCCGGCGTTCGCGATGTGGACGCCGTCCGACGTGTTGCCGTGGGTGTCGGCCAGGTCGAGGTACAGCGACTGCTCGAAGTAGTCCCAGGCCAGGTCGCCGTTGCCGATGTCGGCCGCCGCGATCGACTGGACGCACGCCGACAGCGACGAGTCACCCGTCGTGAGCGGGTCGTAGTAGTCGAAATTGCGGCGCTTCTGCTCGGTGCTGAAGACGCCACGGCGCAAGTACATCGCGAGCACGACGTCGGCCTGCTTCAGCACCTGGTGCCGGTAGATCACCAGCGGGTGGAAGTGGAGCAGCAGCGGGTACTTGTCGGACGGCGTGTTCTCGAAGTCCCACCGCTCGCGTTCGAGGAAGCTCGCGTCCTGGGGGTGGATGCCGAGCTCGTCGTCGTACGGCAGGAACATCGCGTCGCATGCCCGGTGCCACGCGGTCGGCTCGTCGTCGCGCAGGCCGGTGCGATGCACCAGCCGCCCGTACGCCTCGGGCGCCCACTCCTTCAGGAAAGCGATGCACCGGGCGGCGTAGCGCATCGTGAAGCGCGCCATGACGTTCGTGTAGAAGTTGTCGTTGACGACCGTCGTGTACTCGTCGGGGCCGGTGACCCCGTGGATGTGGAACGTCTCGTCGCCGTTGATCGAGTAGAAGCCGAGGTCCTCGTAGAGGCGGGCCGTCTCGACGAGCATCTCGGCCGCCTCGTCGGCGAGGAACTCGACGTCGCCCGTGGCGTTCAGGTACCGCTCGAGCGCCCAGACGATCGCCGCGTTGATGTGGTACTGGGCGGTGCCGGCCGCGTAGTAGGCCGACGCCTCCTCGCCGTTGATCGTGCGCCAGGGGTACAGGGCGCCGACCTGGCTCAGCTCGCTCGCGCGCTCGCGCGCGGCGTCGAGCATCAGGTAGCGGAACCGCATCAGCTTGCGGGCCGCGTCGGGGTTTGTGTAGGCGAGGAAGGGCAGGACGTAGACCTCGGTGTCCCAGAAGTAGTGGCCGTCGTAGCCGCCCGCGGTGACCGCCTTCGCCGCGATGCCCTGTTCGTGGGTGCGCGCCGACGCCTGCGCGAGCTGGAAGAGGTTCCACCGCACCGCCTGCTGGGCGACCGGGTCGCCGCCGATCTCGACGTCGCTGTTCGCCCAGAAGTCGTCCAGCCACGCCCGCTGGTCGGCGTAGATCCGGTCGCGGCCCTCGCTGCGTGCCCGGTCGAGCGTCCGGGTGCATCGGTCGGCGAGCTCACGGGTCGGGATACCGCGCGACGTGTGGTACACGACGAACTTCGTGAGGTGGATGGTCTGGCCTGCGTGCGCGTCGAAGGTGAAGACCGATTTCGCGAGATCGTCGTCGATCTTGGTGTCGACCTCGTACTCACAGGCGGTGTTGACCACGTGGCGGTAGCCGGCGGCGATCGTCATGCCGCTCTGCGCA
>JAUHYJ010000173.1 GCA_030425785.1 Acidimicrobiia bacterium
CCCGGCCGCGGTCAGCGCCGCGATCGCGTCGGCGTCGAACGGCGCACCGTCGGCGATGGCGTCGGTGCCGATCTCGGCGACCGCGAACCGTTGCAGGTCGTGTGGCTCGCCACAGTCGACCGGCTGGAGCTCGTCGAGGCCGTTCGCCTGGACGAGGCAACCGCCGACGTCACCGAATGGCCAGACGAGTTCGTCGCCGAGTGGTGCGAGGCCATCGGCCCGCGCCGTGATCGCCACCGCCGGGTCGGTCGCCACCGCTGCGGGCGTCGACGGCAACGCAGCGGTCGACGACGCCGATTCGGCGGTGCTCGTGCTGGTGGTGGTCGGGCTGGTCTCGATCGTGCTGGTCGCGTTCGGGATGGTCGCGGTCGGGTTGGCGGGGTCGTCGTCGCCGACGAGCCAGAAGATGGCCCAGGGCACCAGGAACAGCAGGCAGACCGCGGCGATCGCCCAGGGCGCACGTCGTCGCCGGCGGGACGTCGCCGGTGGGCGCGGCGGGGGAGCCGGTGCCGGCCGGTCGGGCCGCACGACCGTTGCCGACGACGTGTCGTCGTCGATCGCGCCGGGCGCCGCATCGCTGCCTGCGATCGGTGGACCGTCGGCGGGACGGCCGCCCACGGCGGCGATCACGGTCGGCGCGACCACCTCGAGGGCGCGGCAACGCTCGTCGAGCGTCCAGTCGATCGCCTCGAGCTGCTCGAGCACGGCGGCCGCCGTCGGACGTCGTGCGGGTTCGGGGTGCAGACAGTCGGCGAGGACCACGTCGATCGCTGCGGTGTCGACGCGCGGGTCGCCGACCGACGGCGGCTCCCACGGCGTCAGTCGCTCCTTCAGCGTCGGGGGTGCGCCGTGGACGAGGTGGAGGAGCGTCGCTCCGAGGCTGTACACGTCGGCGGGTGGACCGACCTCGACGTCCTCCTCGAGGTCTTCGGGGCTCGCGTACCGCGTCGACCAGGCGTTCGTCCGGGTGCGGAACTCTTCCGACCGTGCGAGCGACGAGATGCCGAAGTCGCACAGCTTGACCTGACCGAAGCCGTCGATCAGCAGGTTCTGCGGCTTGAGGTCGCGGTGGACGATGTCGTCGGCGTGGGCGGCGACGAGCGCGGACGCCGTCTGCCGGCCGACGAGCACGGCCTCGCCGATCGAGAGCCGACCGCCACGCCGGGCGAGCAGCCCGGCGACCGAGCCGCCCGGCGCGTACTCCATCACGAGGGCCGGGCCGCTCGGCAGGTCGAGGAGCTCGAGCAGGCCGATCACGTGGGCGTGGCCGGACAGCGCGACCAGCGCCGTCAACTCGCGACGGGTCCGATGCCACGCGACGGAGCTGTCCGACACGTCGCGCAGCACCTTGATGGCGACGGTGCTGCCGGTCGAGACGCGCGTCGCGCGGTACACGTCGCCGAGCCCACCCGTGCCGATCCGGGCGAGGTCGCGGTAGCCGTCGATCTCGATCACTCGTCGCTCGACACCGGTTCGGGGTGCTCCAGATCGGGCTGGTCGAGCAACTCGAGGTCGTCGCGTGTGACCAGGCGAACGGCGACTGCGTACTCGACCAGTCGGGCACGGCGATTGGACGCGAGTCGCCCGGGCTCGCCGTGCAGACCGCGCACGCCCTGGGCGGCGAGCTTCTGGCAGACGTTGTCGAGCTTGCGGTTGAACTTCGTGGTCGTCCACCCGAGCCGCGCGGCGGCCTCGGCCGACGACGGCATCGCCGCGCCGGCCCGACCGCCCCCGACGAGCGAGGGCTCCGCGAGCGCGAGCACGAGTCGGAGCTGGTCGGGGGTCATGGACACGCGGCCGACGGTGGTGTCGCCGTCGGCGGCGTGTTCGATCTCTGCGGCGCGGAACGTCGGGTCGGCGAGCCGCAGCGTGAACTCATAGGTCGTCGGGCCGGCGGTGAAGCGCACCACCGTCTCGTCGAAGACGAGCGGCAGCGCCGCGCCGGGTGCCAGGAACGCCTCGAGCAGCCCGGCGGTGTCGGAGACCGTCGCGGTGAGCTGGCCGCCGACGTTCGACAGGACCCACAGGAGGCCCTGACGATCGACGGTGACGAACTGGCGGTGCAGGAATCGATTGTCGTCGTCGATCACGTAGTCGGCGTCGCGGCCGATGCCGAACGGGGTGCGATCGATCGCCACCACCTCGCCGCAGAACTCGAGCAGCAGCGCCGCGCCGGACGCGTCGGGAGCGTCAGCGCTGTCGGCGGTTGAGCTCATCGTCGTGCTCCGAGTTCGAGGCGGGGTGTGTCGGACGGTCGGCCCGCCGTCGGCGCGAGATCGACGACGAGGGCCGTGACATCGTCGCGCGCGCCGCCTTCGATGGCGAGCGACACCAGCCGGTCGGCCGCGACCTGCGGGTCGGCCGACGCCGCGAGCGTCCGCCCGATCTCGGCCGGGCGGAGCGACGAGGTCAGGCCGTCGGTGCACAGCAACCATCGGCTCGGCCGGTCGTCGAACACGGCGATGTCGGGCCTCACCTCGGGCTCGATCCCGAGGGCGCGGGTCACGACGCTGCGCAGCGGGTGGCTCGCCGCCTGCTCGGTCGTGAGTCGGCCCGCGTCGATCAGCTCCTGGACGTGGGAGTGGTCGCGGGTGACGAGCCGGAGCTCGCCCTCGGCGAGTCGGTAGCAGCGGGCGTCGCCCACGTGCGCGACCACGACCACCGGCGCGCCATCCGCGACGGCGGTGCGGGCGGCGACCACGGTGCACCCCATGTCGGGCGCGCCGAGCTGGACGGCGCGTCGCCGGACCGCCCGGTTGGCGTCGTCGACGACCGCATGGACGCCGGCGACGAGTCCCGCGTGGTCGTCGCCGAGCGGGGCCGGGTGGTTGGCGATCGTGCCGGCCGCCACCTCGCTCGCAACGTCGCCGGCCGCGTGGCCGCCCATCCCGTCGGCGACGACGAACCAGTCCGGCCCGACGGCGATCGCATCCTCGTTGTGCTCGTGTCGGGGGCCCGGTGCGCTCGCGGCCCCCCAGGTCGGCGTCGTCCGAACGCGATCGGTCATGGCGGCATCGTGCCAGCTCGTCGCGGTGACCACGATGGGGAGAAGTCCCCTCGCCGGCGTCGTCGGAGTCCGTCGTCGCCGGGGCGTCAGCCGCACTCGACGACGTGGCTCGGCGGCTTGTCGTCCGTCAGCTCCTTGGCGTACGCACCCTCGGTGCCGCGCGAGCGGGCAGCGCACGCGTCGGATGCCGTCAGGAACGGCCCGAAGTAGACGACGTAGATCGGCTCGCCGTCGACGGAGGGGTTCAGCGACGGGCAGGTCTGGTCGGTCCGCAGGTACTCGGAGGTCGGGTACGCGTCGAGCACGCTGCCGATGCTGACCGCGGTGGCCTGGTCGCCGACGGCCGACGCGATGATCGTGATGAAGGCGCCGTCGCATCCGGGCCGCTGCATCGGGCGCCCCGGCACGCCGAGATCGCCGGCGACGGTGCCGGTGGGCGAACCGGGTGCCGTGGTGGGCGGGGCTGCGGTCGCGGGCACGGTCGTCGGGGGCGCCGTCGTCGCGGGTGCGGGGTTGGCTGGTGGTGCGGTGGTGGCAGGTGGTGCGGTGGGTGGTGGTGTGGTGGGTGGTGTGGTGGCGGGCGCCGACGTCACCGGCGTGATCGTCGTGAGGTCGGGCATCGGCGCCGGCGTGGTCGAATCGGGTGGTGTGGTGGTCGGCGTCGGCGACGCACCGGGTGAGCTCGTCGGCGTCGTCGACGACGGGGTCGAGGTCGCCACGCTGTCGTCGTCACCGGTCGCCGACAGGACGACCCAGGCGACCACGCCGACGAGGAACACGAACACGACGCCGATCACGGCCGGCAGGTTCACCCTCCACCGGTCGGCGGGGGGCCCGTACTGCGGGTACGCCATGACCCCCAGTGTGTCACCGGCCACGTTCGGTGGCATGTCGCCCCTCCCCCCGGGAACGCGTGAGGTTGCTGCGCAGAGCTCTGCGCAGCAACCTCACGCGTTTCGGGTCGATGGGTCAGCCGCCGCCGAACTGTGCGTCGATGGCGCCGTCGAACTGCTCCTCGGTGACACCGCATGCGAGGCTGCCCTCGCGCAGGACGTCGACCGCCTCGGGTGCGCCTTGTGCGACACCCATTTCCAGCAGTTCGGCCTCCGGCACGATCGAGTACGCCGTGACGATCGCGCAGTGGGCCACGTTGCCCTCGACGCCCTGATCGGTGAGCAGCTGGTAGAGCACCGGCGAGATCACGCCGGGCGGCGGCTCGGCCGGGAACTGCGACGGGTCGACGGTCGGCCCGTCGGGCTCGCTGGTCGGCGGCGCGGTGGTGGCCGGCGGTGCCGACGTCGATGGCGTGGTCTCGCCGGGCGCCAACGTGGTCGGTGGCATGGTCGTCGTCGGGACCGTCGTCGGTGGCACGGTGGTCGGCGGCGTCGTGGTCGTGGTGGTGGTCGTCGTCGGCAGCGCCGTGGCGGCGAAGGCGAAGGCCTGCGACGAATCCTCGCTCGTGTCGGCCAGCGCGTACACGCCGGCCGCAGCGGCAGCGACGGCCACGGTGCCCGCGCCGAACACGGCGAGCTGTGCGCCGTCGACCTCGGCGCCGAGCCGGACCGACCGGCTCGGATCGACCTGGGCGGCGGTGCCGAGCCACCCCTTCGAGTCGACCCACACCATCATCGGCGGCATCACGACCAGCGCGGCGAGCAACGCGATCGCGACGTTCAGCGTCACGATGAGGCCGAAGTCGCGCAGCAGTGGGAGTGGTGAGACGATGAGCACCGCGAAGCCGCCGATCGTCGTGCACGCCGACGTGAAGAAGGCGCGGCCCGTGCGCGCCGCGGCCGTGTCGCTGGCGTCGCGCGGTTCGAGCCCCGATTGTCGTTCCTCGAGATAGCGCCCGAGAATCAGTACCGAGAACTCCGTACAGCTCGCGATGACCAGCGGGCCCGACACCGTCGTCAACGGGCTGAGCTGGATGCCGACCAGCCCGATGATCAGCGACGACGCGCCGACGGCCAGGAACACCGGCACCAACGCCAGCAGCGCGCGCTGGAGGCTCCGGAACCGCAGGACCAGGAACAGCCCGGCGAGGCAGAGCGCGAAGTAGGTGAGCACCGCCCGGTTGGCCGACAGGTTCTCGAGCAGACCGATGCCGACGACCGCGAGGCCGGCCGGGGTCGCACGCACCGGCTCCTGCTCGTCGGGCAGCGCGGTCCGGAGGATGCTGTCGTCGGGGATGTCGAGCGCCGCGATGCGAGCGTCGAGGTCGGCGTTCAGCTCGTCGACGAGGTCGGCGCGATCCTCGAGACTCGACGCCGCCAACCGCAGGTTGATCTGCGCGGCCGTCGCGTCGTCGTTGACGAGCGCCTCACCGATGTCGGGCGGCATCACGGCGGCCGCCGCGACCACCTCGTCGGAGGTCGGCGGGATCGGCGTCGCGTCCGGCACCTGCAGGATCTTCGACATCGTGCCGACGAGGCTCGACGTCGAGATGACCTCGGGGCGCTGCTCGGCGTCGATGGTGAACTGGTGGATCAGATCGACGACCTGCTGCTCGTACACGTTGTTGGCCTGCACGAGCACGCCCATCGTCGACGCGAACCCGGTCTCCTCGGTGAGGCGGTCGACGTCGGCGACGACCTCACTGTCCTGGTCGATCCAGCGGAGCGGGTCGGATTCGATCCGGGTGCGTCCCTCGACGAGGATGCCGCCGACGAACAGGAAGACCGACGCGATCACGAGAGCGAGCCCGGCCTTCATCGGGAGGCCGCCGAGCTTGACCACGATGCGCTCGACCAGCGAGTCGCCCCGCTCGGCCGTGCGGCTGCTCCACTCGCGAATGCCGAGGATCGACACCGGCACGACGATCCCGAGCGCGACGAGGACGACGACACCGATCATGAGCAGGATGCCGAAGTCGCGGATCATCGGGACCTTCGACAGCTGCAGCGCGATGAACGCGACCACCCCGGCGAGCGCAGCGGCGATGAGGGGTGGTGCCAGGTTGGCGACGGTCTCGGCGATCGGGTGCTCGTCCTGGTCGAGGACGACCTCTTCCTCGACGCGGTTGTGGATCTGGATGGCGAAGTCGATCCCGAGCCCGATGAGGATCGGCAGACCGGAGATCGTGACCAGCGACAGGTCGATGCCGATCCACCCGAGGATCGAGAACGTCCAGACGACGCCGAACACGACCGCCAGCAGCGGGAGGAGCCGCCACCGCACCCGGAACATGAGGGCGAGGATGACCGCCATCACGCCGAGCGCGACGAGGCCGAGCGTGAGCATGCCCCCGCGGAGGTAGTCGTTGATCTCCTTCAGGTAGACCGGCGAGCCGGTGACCGTGAGCTCGAAGTTCTCGAACGTCGCGTCGTCGAGGAGCTCGAGGATCGCGTCGGTCGCCTCGCCCTGCGCGTCGAGGTCGAGGTTCCCGTCGAGCACGACGCCGCCGACCACCGTCTGCTGGTCGGGGAACGATCCGGCGAGCGACAGCCGGATCTGGCGCTCGTCGTCGGGCGGTGCGACGGGTTCGCCGTCGACGAGCTCGAACCCCCGGTTGTCGAAGATGAGCAGCTCGATCCAGTCCGGGTCGGGCTCGGCACCGTCGGGCTCGACGGCGAGCCCGCGGTCGGCCTCGTCGACCGTGCCGAGCCGTGCGAACGACATGGCGATGTCCGCGCTGCGCGCGTCGGCGCCCTCGGCGTCGCGCGTGGCGGCCGACAGCAGCGCAGCCTGGCCCGGCCCCTGGACCAGGGCGTCGGAGAACGAGAGCGTTCGCAGCGGCGTGACGACCGACGACACGTCGTCGATCTCGCCGAGCGCCGCCGTGAGTCGCCGCTGTTCCGCCAGGTCGGCGCCGACGAACAGGTCGGTGATGTCGGCGCCGTCGCGCGCCTCGAACAGGAGGATGACGGCCTCGCCGCCGAACTCGTCCTGGAATCGGACGTTGTCCTGCGCGACCTGCGATTCGGGATTGAGGTACGAGTCCTGACCGGTCGCGAACTCGATCTGCGTCGCACCGATCGCGAGGACGCCGGTGAGCACGAGCAGTGCCGCGAGGACGAGCTTCCAGTGCTTGCCCAGCTGAATGCCCGTGTTCCTCCAGAACTGTTCCATGTGGGGAGCGTAGACCTCGGCGGCGAACCCGTGCCCGGTTCAGCCACCGTCGGGGGTCGACGCGACGCGGGCGTCACGTCATCGACACGATCGGGGTCCGGGGTCCCCGTGATCGACGTGTCCGCCGAAGCTGACGTTCGAGTGACGATCTCGTCCGCGCCAGATCGCACCGACGTCCAGGTCGCTGCCGGGCGTTGGTGCAACGACGCAGTGGCGTCAGTCGTCAGGTGCGAAGCCGAGGTCGGCGGCGGTCAGGAGGGGTCGGTAGGAGACGCCGGCCTCCGCGCAGAGCGCTGCACAGGTGTCGCCACGATCGACGATCAGCGTGACGAGCACGACGT
>JAUHYJ010000174.1 GCA_030425785.1 Acidimicrobiia bacterium
TGACGATGCCGGGTCCGGCGATGCTGACACCGCGGCGCCCGCGCCGACGTCGAGCGACGAGTCCGACGACACGGCCCGTGACCGACGGGTCAGGCTGTTGGCGATCGTCCGCCGAGCACCGGTGACCATCGCTCGACGCGCCGCTCGCCCCGCCGGGCGAACGCTGGTGGTGCTCTCCCGCTCCACCACCCGCACGGCCTCGTGGCTCCGGTCGACCGGGGAACGCCTCGAGCGCCGGTCCGCCGAGACGCCCGAGCGCCGCTGACCGCGACACGAACACCCTTCAACTGAGCTGAGCTCGTCGGGCGGGTCGAGCCCCTCCCACTCGCCGCGGAACCTGGTCGCGCGCGGCGACCGATGTCCCGCCGACGACAGGTCGGCGGTCGAGGCGCGCTCGTCCGGTTTCGGATTGCGGACCGCCCTTCGAGATCTGGAAGAGTGAGCGCTCGTGACGACCGCGCCGGCACCCGGGATCGATGTCGCCGAGCTGGCCGACACGCAGCGCCGGACGCTGAACGTCCTGCGGCTCGCGGTCGTACCGGGGCAGGCGGCGGTGGCCGGCACCGTTGCCGTCGTCAGCCTCCTCGCGAAGGACATGCTCGGCAGCGATCGCCTGGCTGGTCTCGGGAGCGCTGCGTTCACGCTCGGTGCTGCCACGGTCTCGATCCCACTGGCGGCGTTCATGCGTCGACGTGGTCGCCGTCCCGGTCTCGTCCTGGCCCTGCTGGGCGGCTCGGCCGGCGCCGCCGTGGCCGCCACCGGCGGCCAGCTTCGCTGGTTCTGGCTCTTCGTGATCGGCATGTTCCTGTTCGGGTCCGGCCAGGCGGCCACCCTGCAGGCGCGCTATGTCGCGGCCGATCTCGCCGTCGAGCACGACCGGGCTCGTGCGATCGGCGCGATCGTCTGGATCGGCACGCTCGGCGCGGTGTTCGGGCCGGTCTTCACCCCGTTCGAGAAGGACGTCGGTGGGTGGCTCGGCCTCGACGAGTTCATCGGCCCGTATCTGTTCGCCGGCGTGCTCTTCCTGGTCGGTGCGATCGTCTACAGCGTGTTGTTGCGGCCCGATCCGCTCGAGCTCGTCGGCGGGGTCGACCCGAACGCCGAGCGAGCGCGGCCGATCATCCAGGTGCGCCGGTCGTACTCGGTGATCCGTGCGTCGCCGGGGGCCATGCTCGGGATCGTGGCCATGGCGGGCTCGCAGGCGGCGATGGTCGGCGTGATGACGATGACCCCACCACACATGGAGGACCACGACCACGGTGATCTGTCGGCGCTCGTGATCGCCGTGCACATCGTCGGGATGTTCGGGCTCGCACCGCTCGTCGGGCGGTTCGTCGACCGGGTCGGCGCGGTCCGCGCCATCCAGTACGGCGCTGTCGTGCTGGGTGCCGGCACGGTGGCGGCGGTGGCAGCCGGCTACGTCCCGGCGATGATCTTCATCGGGCTGTTCCTGCTCGGGCTGGGATGGAACATCGGTCTGATCGGTGGGACGACGCTGCTGACCGCGTCGGTGCCTCAGCACGCCCGGGTCGAGGCCCAGGGCACCGGCGACCTCACGCTCAGCCTGTGCGGCGCGGTCGCGGCGTTCGGCTCCGGCTTCATCAAGCAGGGCTGGGGCTACCACATCCTGGCGGACGCGGCGACGGTGCTGGCCGGGTTGATGCTCGTGTACGCCTGGATGACACAGTCGCGGATGACGCGCGACGGTGTGACCGCCGCGGCCTGAACGGCGCTACCTGTATCGTCAGGCGGCGAGGACGAGGCGGCCGGCGCCGGCGCGCTTGCCGCTCTCGATGGCGGCTGACGCCGACTCGATCATCTCCTCGAGGTCGACGAGGCCCTCCTGGTGGGCGACGGCGATCGTCGCGGTGATGTCGGCCGGGCCGCCGTCGATGTCGAGCGGCTCGTGGAGGGCGCCGACGAGGCGCTTGGCGATGCCGAGCACGTCGCTGCGGGTGACGCCGTGGAACAGCACCACGAAGCGGTCGTCGCCGAGCCGGGCGATGACGTCGTTGCGCCGGCTGTTCGTCACGAGCCGATCGGCGGTGCGGCGGAGCACGAGGTCGACGACCTCGTCGCCGTACGTGGCACGGAGCTCGTCGTAGCCGTCGATGTCGAGCATGACCAGGTTGGCGTCCTCGTCCTCGTACTCCTCGACGACCGCTTCGAACATCTCGGCTCGCAGCACGCCCGTCACGGGGTCGAGGCGCGGGTCGCTCGAGTCGAACACCCGGGCATCGCCGTCAGCGGGCGCGGCGTCGTCGACGAGCGGTGCCGCGGTCACGGCGGCGGCTGGCTCGGTCTCTTCGCGAGCGGCGGTGCGCGCCGACTGCTCGGCGGCGTGACGGAGCGACTCGAGCACCGCCAGGCGAGCGTCCTCGGTCGTGCCGATCTCGGACGCCTCGAACCACATCGCAACGGCGAACGTGGTGCCGTCGACGTCGATGCGGCCGGTGTGCACCCGGCGGATGCCGGCGCCGGTGGCGGCGGCGGCGATCACCTCGGGCAGCGATCTGGGTGCGGTCTCGATGGTCGAGCCGGCCGGGGCGTCACGCCAGGCTCGATCGTTGCCGGCGCCGGCGGCCACCGACACGGCGGCACGGAGCACGCCGTTGCCGCCGCCCGCGACGACCTCGTGGTGGGCGTTCGGACGCACGATGACGACGAACGAGTCCTGCTCGTGGTCGGCGCACCTGGCGGCTGCCGCAGCGGCTGCGGCGAGCAGCGAGTCGCTCTCGTCGTCGAGGGCGTCGAACGACGTGATGGCTGCGTTCGGGGTGCTCATGCCTGTGTATCGGCGTGCTGAGCAGGGCACTTCAGCTGCTTTTAACGAACTTGACGAAACTCAGCGAAGCCGTTTGGAGAGCTCGTTGAGGCGCCGCTTCTCGTCGGCGCTCAGCGAATCGAGGCCGGACGCCGAGATCTTGTCGAGCAGGCCGTCGAGTTCGGCCTGGGCGGCGACCGCGTCCGGGGTGGGGGCCGCCGGGCGGGGCGGCGCCGGCGCCGCCCACGGACCGTCGACCACCTTCGACGACGACGGACCGCGGCCGCGCACCCGGCCCTTCGACGATCGCCGCGGACCGGAGGACCGGGTGCCCGAGATCGTGTCGGGCAGCGGCACCTTGGGGATCCAGTGCAGGGTCGAGGCCAGCCCGAAGCTGCGCGCCGCGAACGCGGCCGTGACGATGAGGACGATCAGGAACACCAATCCGTCGCCGTCACGCGTGCCGACGAGGACGAGGACCTGCAAGCCGACGATGACGGCGGCGATCACCCACCCGGGGATGCCGAAGAAGAAGCGCGCGAACGGGTACTCGGCGATGAAGACCAGCAGGACCGCCAGCTCGAGGTACTCGAGGCCCCACACCGGCAGATCGACGATCGCCGCGACGACGGCCGGGACGACCGTGAGGATCAGCAGGAACCAGGCGAACCGGTTGCGGCCGAGCAGGCCTTCGAGTTGGGTGCCGAAGTACCAGAACAGTGCGATCGTGAGGATCGTCCAGATGCTCTGCGGTGTGTTGACGATCGGCCAGGTCACCAGCCGCCACAGCTGCCCCCGGCGGACGTCGCCGGGGTCGAGGATGAACGGCTCGAGCAGGGACGTGTCGATCGCCCAGACGAGCAGCGACAGCACGCACAGCCCCGTGACCAACACGGTGGTCGTGACGTCGAAGTCGCCGACGCGGAACCACGGGGTGCCTCGTTCGCGGTCGGGTGTGGAGTACGAGAACCGGCCAGCCATCGCCCCTCACCGTATCCTGATGATCCCATGGTGAAGCGTCCCCCTGCAGGAACGATCCCCGACGAACCGGGTTCGTACCAGTTCAAGGACGCGCGCGGGCGGGTGATCTACGTCGGCAAGGCGTCGAGCCTGCGCCAGCGGTTGTCCAACTACTTCCAGGCGCCGCACAACCTGCATCCCCGCACTCGCCAGATGGTCGAGACCGCCGAATCGGTCGAGTGGACCATCGTCCGCAACGAGGTCGAGGCGCTGATGCTCGAGTACTCGTTGATCAAGCAGCACCGGCCGCGGTTCAACGTCCGGCTGCGTGACGACAAGTCGTACCCGTTCCTCGCGGTGACCGTCGACGAGCAGTGGCCGCGGGCGATGGTGATGCGTGGGCGCAAGCGCAAGGGCGTCCGGTACTTCGGGCCCTATGCGCACGCGTACGCGATCCGCGACACGCTCGACCTGCTGCTGCGGAGCTTCCCGATCCGGACGTGCAGCCCCAACAAGTACCGCGAGCACGAGCGCCTCGGCCGGCCGTGCCTGCTGTACCACATCGAGAAGTGCTCGGGGCCGTGCGTCGGCGAGATCGACGAGATGCCGTACCGCCAGCTCGTCACCGAGCTGTGCGACTTCCTCGCCGGGGACACCGACGAGATCGTCGACCGCCTCGAGACCGAGATGCGCGAGGCCGCCGACGAGCTCGAGTTCGAGCGGGCCGCTCGACTGCGCGACCGGCTGACGGCGGTCCAGAAGGCGATCGCGAAGCAGCAGATGGTGGTCGAGGGCCGCGAGGACGTCGATGTGATCGGCATCGCCGACGACGAGCTCGAGGCGTCGGTCCAGATGTTCTTCGTCCGCAAGGGTCGGGTCGTCGGCCGCAAGGGATTCGTGGTCGACAAGGTCGAGGAGCTCTCGCCCGGACGCCTGATCGACCGCATCCTCGAAGCGGTGTACGGCGACGAGCCGGCGATGGGTTACCCGAAGCAGGTGCTCGTGCCGTGGGAGCCCGACGACCAGGACACCTACGAGGAGTGGCTCACGCACATGCGCGGGTCCAAGGTCCAGATCCGGGTACCGCAGCGGGGCGACAAGCGCGCCCTGCTCGAGACGGTCGAGCGCAACGCCAAGGAGGAGTTCACCCGTCACCGCATGCGTCGCGCCTCCGACCACAACACCCGGTCGCGGGCGCTCACGGAACTGCAGGAGGCGCTCGACCTCCCCGAGGCACCGCTGCGCATCGAGTGCTACGACATGGCACACCTCCAGGGCACCGACTACGTCGGGTCGATGGTGGTGCTCGAGGACGGGCTGCCCGCGAAGCGCGAGTACCGGCGCTTCAAGGTGAACATCCCGGGCAACGACGACTACGGCGCGATGGAGGAGGTCCTGACGCGGCGGCTGCAGGCCTACGTCGACGACCGCGACCGTCCGGTCGACGAACGCGGCGACCGCCCCGGCAAGTTCGCCTATCCGCCGCAGTTGCTCGTGGTCGACGGCGGCAAGGGGCAGCTCAACGTCGCCAAGCGCGTCGTCGACTCGCTCGGCCTGGCCGACGAGATCCCCGTCGCCGCGCTCGCCAAGCAGTTCGAGCAGGTGTACGTACCCGGACGCTCCGAACCGATCGAGATCAACCGGGGGAGCGAGGCGCTGTTCATGCTGCAACGCATCCGCGACGAGGCGCACCGGTTCGCGAACACGTTCCATCGCGAGCGTCGCTCGAAGCGGATGACGACCAGCGCCCTCGACGACATCCCCGGCCTCGGCGAGGTCCGCCGCAAGAAGCTCGTCAAGGCGATGGGCGGGGTCCGCGCCGTCAAGCAGGCGTCGCTCGACGAGCTGAAGTCGCACAGCTTCCTGCCCGACCGTGTGGCCGAGGCCGTGTACGACAAGTTCCACGACTGACGGCCGCGCTGCGGCCGCTCGACCGTCGTCAGCCGGCGGGGAGGCGTGCGCTCTCGATCACCAGCGCGGTGTCGACGATCGCGGTGGTCAGCGCCGCGTCGCCGGGCGTCCAGATGTAGGTCGCCAGCGAGGCGGCGCCGTCCGAGGCGATGACGATCGCGGCAACGGCAGTGTCCCTGGGTCCCTCCCAGACGACCAGCGCGTCGGCGCCGCCGATGTCGCCGAGCTGCTCGATGTCGGGTGCGAGGTCGAGCCAGTCGTTCCCGAACTCCTCCAGCTCGGCGGTCGCGACCTCGTCGAGCGGGCGGGTGTCGGGCTGACCGTAGAACCCGAGGAAGCCGATCGGTCCCTCTGGGTCGGCGGCTTCGGCCCGGACGTCGACCCATGAGTCCGTCGGCTCGTCGTACTGCCAGTGCGGCGGCACGACGACGCTGAGCTCGAGGACGCTCGATCCGTCGTCCGGCTCGGCGAAGCCCGACACGTCGAGGCCGTGGCTGAGCGGCAACAGTGCGGTCGGATCGACGACGATGCTGGCGATCATCGCCGAGACCTCGGCGTCGAGGCGCTCGCTCGGCTGGGTCGGGGTGACGGCGAGGACGCCGATGAGCTGATCGCCGACGGCGACGCTCTCGTGGCGGACGTAGACGTCGCCCAGGCGACCCCGGGTCGATTCGCCGCGGCCGCCGCCCCACTCGACGGTGACGTCGATGTTCGACTGGATGCCGAGCAGTCCGGCGATGGCGTCGTCCCAGTCGAAGACGCCGGGTGCGAGTGCGAAGCGGCCCTCCCGGAACACGCCCATCGTCGCGTCGCCCTGCGTGATGCTGACGAGATCGATGATGCTGTCGGTCGAGGCGGACCAGTCGAGTCCGGGTTCCTCCTCGTACACCCGTCCGAGCTGATCGTCGACGGCGTCGACCTCCCAGCCGTCGGCGACCTGCATCTGCAGGAAGCCCTGCTCCGCAACGACGGGTTCGCGCAGGCTGACCTGGCCGGACGGCACCGTCGTGGTCACCCCGCTCGCTGACGGTGTCGTCGTGGTCGCCCCGGTCGTGGTGAGCGGCGCGGTCGTCGCCACGTCCGTCGACGGTGCGCTCGAGGCGGACGTCGTCGGCGTCGTGGTCGACGTGGTGTCGATCGGTGCGGTGGTGGGCACGGTGGTCGGTCCGGTCGACGGCGTGGTTGTTGTCGCGGCCGTCGTCGCGGTCGACGTCGATGTCGCGTCGGTGCCGTCCGCGGACTCCTCCGACGAGCTGCACCCGGTGGCGATCGTGCCGACGGCGAGCAGGGCGAGCAGGCGGCGAGCGGTGCGCATGCGGGAAGTCAACCAGGTCCGCGACAACGCGTCGTGAACGGCTCGGACGCCGGTCAGAGCTGGTCGATGAGCTCGGTCTTGATGCGCTCGAGCGTCTCGCGCCTGGCCGCAGGCGAATCGCCGAGGTTGGCGTCGAGGACGATGAACTCGTCGAAGCCCTGGTCGGCGTAGGCCGAGAGTTCGCCGAGCAGGTGATCGACCGGACCGGCGATCGACCGGCCCCCCATCGGGCCGTCGAGGATCTTGGTCGCGTCCTCCGCCGTCTCGGTGATGAAGATCAAAGCCTGGACCGACGTCCACTTCGAGGTCGGGTCGACACCGACCGATGCACAGGCCGAGACGAACGCCGTGCGGCGCTCGGCGGCGCCGGCGACCGTGCCCCAGGTGTTCCACTCGTCGGCGTGACGGGCCGTGATCCGCATCATGCGGTTGCCGCCCGTGCCGACCAGGAGCGGCAGC
>JAUHYJ010000849.1 GCA_030425785.1 Acidimicrobiia bacterium
GCGGGCGGCATGGACCCTCCTCGGCGGCGTGCCGTGCGTGCTCGAACAGGCGTTGCGGTTGCAGACCGAGGTGTCGGCGGTCGTCGCGCGGGCCGCCGATGGTGGCTTCGCGGCGTTCCCGATCGCAGAGAACTCCCACGTCGACGGCATCCTCGACCTCTCGATCGTGCCGGCCGGGGTGGCGCCGGCGCTGTCCGACCGAGCGACCGGCCTCGCGATGGCGATCGCCGACGCCCTCGACTACGTCGGCGTGCTCGCCGTCGAGTTCTTCGTGGTCGACGGCGACCTGTTCGTCAACGAGCTGGCCCCGCGGCCGCACAACAGCGGTCACTGGACCCTCGACGTCGCCCAGACGAGCCAGTTCGAGCAGCAGATCCGCGCGGTGTGCGGGCTGGCGCTCGGTGACACGGCGATGACGCGGCCCGCTGCGGCCATGGTGAACCTGCTCGGCGACCTGTGGGACGCCGGCGAACCCGACTGGGGCGCTGCGATCGGCACCCGCTGCGCGCTGCACCTCTACGGCAAGTCGTCGGCCCGGCCGGGCCGCAAGATGGGCCACCTCACCGCATGGGGCGACACACCGGAGGAAGCCGAGGTGCGGGCCGTCGAGGCGCGCCGGGCGCTCACCCGCCGAGGTTGACGCCGACGACCTCGCCGATGAGGTAGGTCACACCGCAGGCGACCAGCACGATGCCGATCTGGCGGACGACGCCGAACCAGATCGCACGTTCGGCGAACCGGGCGACGATGCCACCAACGGCGCCGGCGGCGACGACGCCGATGGATAGCGATGCCAGTGCGGCGCCGTTCCCCGACCCGATGTACCACGGGACGAGCGGCAGGACGGCGCCGAACACGAAGCAGACGAAGCTGAGGAGCGCCGCCGCGTTCGCCGACGGCAGGTCCCCGGGGTCGACGCCGAGCTCTTCGCGGGCGTGTACCGCGAGCGCCACGTCGGGTCGGCGCATCACCTGTTCGGCGGCCTCGACCGCGTGCTCGGTGCTCATGCCGTGCTCTTCGTAGATCGCGGCGAGCTCTTCGGTCTCGTGCTCGCGGTTGTGTTCGAGCTCGCGGCGTTCGATGGTGAGCTCACGCTCGATCAGATCGTTCTGCGAGGTGACCGACACCCACTCGCCTGCGGCCATCGAGATCGCACCGGCGACCGCACCTGCCAGACCGGCGAGGCGCACCACCGAGTTGTCGACGCCCGAACCTGCGAAGCCGAGGATCAGCGAGACGTTCGAGACGAGGCCGTCGGACACACCGAACACCGAGGCACGCGCCAGACCGCCCGACACCGAGCGGTGTCCACTGTGGGGTTCGTGGGTGCGCGCCATCGCCTCGGACGATAGCGCTCGCAGCGTGGGCCGACGCTCGTCGGCGTCGTTCGTGTCGCTTCGGTGGTCGCGGGCCGGCGCGTCGCTGACCGCTGCGATCAGGGTCGGCCGCCGCCGCCTTGGCCGCCGGGGTCGGCTGGTGGGCCGGGCTCGGCGGGTGGGCCGGGGTCGGCGGGTGGGCCGGGGTCGGCTGGTGGGCCGGGGTCGGCTGGTGG
>JAUHYJ010000175.1 GCA_030425785.1 Acidimicrobiia bacterium
CGTCGATCAAGGCGCTCGTCGAACGTGTCGCCCGCTGGCACGGCGACACGACCGGCCCACCGACCGCCACCCAACGCGATGCCGTCGCGCGGGCGCGCGACGAGTTCGACGAGTTCGTGACGGAACGCGATCGGGCAGCGGCCGAGATCGACGCCCTGACCGAGCTGCTCGACGCCGCCGGCGGCACCTGGACGCCGCACTGACGACTCCGTTCCACCGTCCGCGACCTGGGTGGCTGCACCCTGGTCGGGGTCGCCGACACGCCCTACCGTGACGACCATGACGGCCGGGAGACGGTGGCGCGCGATGGTGGCATCGGCCGTGCGGGCGCGAATCGGTACCTGTCACTCGCGCGGACACCGAGGTGATCGTCGATGTCGTGGACTGCGAATGGCCTACTGGGTGCCGTCGTTCAGCCACGCCAACACGGCAGCGACGCGACGGTGCGCCTGTGGTTCGTCGCCGAGCCCCAGCTTGGCGAAGATCGAGTTGATGTGATTCGCGACCGACTTCTCACCCAGGCCGAGCTGGTCGGCGATCGTCGAGTTGTTCCACCCCTCGGCGATGAGCGAGAGCACGTCACGCTCACGCGGCGTGAGCTGGTCGACCGGCGACGGGCGCCGGGCGCGGGCGGCAACGAGCACTTCGACGATCGTCGGATCGATCATCGAGCCGCCCGCGGCCACGGCCCGGATCGCGCGATCGAGTTCGCGCGGGCTCACCCGCTCCTTCAGCAGGTAGCCGAGACCCACCGAGCCGCGATCGAGCAGCATGAGCACATAGCTCGGATCGGAGAATTGCGACAGCACCACGACACCGGTCGACGGATACCGCTCTCGGATCGCCAGCGCAGCCGCGACACCTTCGTCGGTGTGGGTCGGCGGCATGCGGATGTCGGTGACGACGACGTCGGGGCGTTCGCGCTCGACCACCTCGAGCAACGACGCCTGGTCGGCGCACTCGGCGACGACGTCGATCTCGTCGAGTGAGCGGATGATGGCGACGACGCCTTCGCGGATCAGCACGTTGTCGTCGGCCAGCACGACCCGCAGCTCCCCCATGCCGACCAACGTACTGCGGTCACGTGGCGCCGGCCGCAGGGCCGACGAACCCTACAGTTCCGTCATGGGACACACCGGCACGACCGAGCCGATCGAGACGTTCGTGCGCGTCGACCTGATGGGCGCGCTCGGCGGCACGCTGTTCGTGATCGTGGTCAACGGCGTCGTCGTCCGTGTGCCGGCGGTGTGGCTGGTCGTGCCGTTCCTCGCCGCACTGATCGGTTCGCTCGCACTGGCACTACGGATGCTGCCCGACCGACACCTCGTCGCGCTCGCCCTGGTCGGCTTCGGCAACTGGTCGGTGGCGCTCGGCGTGAGCGCGCTCTTCCCGTTCCTCTGGCCGGTCATGATCCTGGCGGTGCTGTTGCCGCTGGTGCTGGCCACGCCGTACCTCGACCGGCGATCGATCCGACTCGCCGCGACCGCCTCGGCACTGATGGCGGCACTCGTGAGCGCGATCGGCCTGATCACCGACGACGGCGGCGTCGTCGTCGACATCGACGACACGCTCGAGTTCCTGCTGGTGATCGGTGCGCTCGGCGCCTTGACACTGCCGATCGGGCTCGTCATCGGACAGAACAACGCGCTGCAGCGCGTGGCGATCGACGAACTCGCGCAGTCGCGCCGCCGGATCGTCGAGGCGGGCGACCAGGAACGCAGCCGGATCGAGCGCGACCTGCACGACGGTGCGCAACAACGGCTGCTGGCGCTCGGCATGCGCATCCGGCTGCTCCTCGGACGCGGCGAACCCGTCGAACCCGAGGAGATCGCGGCGCTCGAACACGAGGTCGACGCCGCACTCCGAGAGCTCCGCGAGCTCGCACACGGCATCTACCCGCCGCTGCTCGCGGCGCGCGGGTTGACCGAGACCCTGGCGTCGATGGCACGCGAGTCGCTCCTCGACATCGAGACACGCCTCGACCCGGTGGGCCGCGCTCCGGCCCCGGTCGAGACGGCCCTGTACTTCACCGCACGCGAGGCGCTCACCAACGTCGCCAAGCACACGGGGCACGAGTGCGCAACGCGACTCGAGCTGCGCCACAGCGGCGACCGCCTCGAACTCTGCATCGCCGACGCCGGCCCGGGGTTCGACCCGACGACCGCCCAGGGTTCCCTCGGACTCACGAGCATGGCCGACCGGATCAGTGCGGTGGACGGACACTTCCGTGTCGAATCGTCGCCGACCGGCACCGTGGTGACGGCCTCGGTCCCGATCACACCGCCGACGGCTCGGTAGGCGCGGGTCGCGCGGCGCTGTCGGCGATCTGTGCGAGAGTGCGGACGTGTCGCGCGATCAGCACCACGAGGACGACGCGTCGTTCGCGTCCGTGCTCGGCGACGCGCTCGGCGCCGACGTCGTCGGGCGATCCCGGCTGGGTGGCGGCGACGTGGCCGACTCGTATCGGGTCGAACTCGCCGACGGCCGGGTCGCGTTCGCCAAGACGCATCGGTCACCGCCACCTGGGTTCTTCTCCACCGAGGCGGCGGGCTTGCGCTGGCTGCGCGAGGCCGGCGCCCTCCCGATACCTGATGTGCTCGCGGTACGTGACGCCGAGCCGGCGTTCCTGGCGCTCGAGTGGATCGACGTCGGCCGCCGACCCACGGACGAAGCGGCGTTCGGACGGGCGCTCGCCGAGCTCCACCGCGCCGGCGCACCGTCGTTCGGTCGCGAAGACCGCCGGACCACCGGGAGCCGTGCACTCCCCAACGATCCGTGCGACACCTGGGTCGAGTTCTTCGCGACCCGGCGGCTGATTCCGCTGCGTGATCTCGCCGCGTCGGCGCTGTCGGATCGCGGCCTGCAACTGCTCGACCAGGTGATCGACGCACTCGACCGACTCGGCGGCCCGCCCGAGCCACCTGCGCGACTCCACGGCGACCTGTGGGCCGGCAACCGCGTCGTCGACACGTCGGGCGACTCGTGGCTGATCGACCCGGCCGCCCACGGCGGTCATCGCGAGTTCGATCTCGCGATGATGCGGCTCTTCGGCGGCTTCGGCCCCGACGCCTTCGAGGCCTACGACGACGTGTTCCCGCTCGCCGACGGCTGGCGGGCACGCGTCCCGCTCCACCAGCTCGCACCACTCGTCGTCCACGCCATCAAGTTCGGCGGTGGGTACGGACCGGCGACCGAGCGGGCGTGCGAGGAGTTGCTGCAGGCGTGAGCGGCGTCGCGTGCGTCGCCGCGCCGGTCAGCCGGCGCGGTACTCGAGCACGGTGAAGCCGCCGAGTCCGGCCGGGTCGAGCAGGGCCTCCGACTCGCTGATTCGGCTGCGCATCCGCATCGCCGCGAGGTCGGGTCGAGCCGCATGTGCCTCCCAGTAGCGCTTGCCCTCGGCGACGAGGTCGGCGATGCCGTGGAGCTGGAGCCATTGCGCCTGCGAGCGCACGGTGTCGGGCTCGGGCAACTGGTCGATCGCCACCTCGGAGGTGATGTCCTGCCCGCCGGGTTCGGCCAGGTAATGACCGCCGCGCTCGTGGCCGCGGTACGTCCGCAACCAGTCGCGCCACGGGCGTTCGGCCAGCTGGGCCGTCGTCGGGACGGCATAGTCGATCACGACGACGGTGCCCCGCCGCAGACGGTCGCGGGCGGCGCGGACCCAGTCGGCCGCAGCGTCCTGGAGCGGGGCACGCGCGCCGAGCGGCGCCCGGGCGGGCAGGACGCCGGGCTGCGGGTCGAACGGCGCACTGAGCTGCTCGACCACACGGCCGTCGGGCAACGTGACCACGTAGGCCTCGCGCCAGCCGTCGTCGAAGACGGCCAGGCGGAACGGCAGGTTGTCGAGCAGCTCGTTGGCGATGACGACGCCATCGAACGGGTCGTCCGGCAGGGCGGCCAGCGATTCGATCCCGTCGGGGTGGCCCTCACGCTGTGCGGCGCTCACCTCGACCGCCACGTACCGCATCGCCACTGCACAGTCCGGCTCGGCGGACCGCACGGCACGCGCGAGCGTGCCCGGACCGGCACCGGCGTCGACGACCGTGAACTCGCTGGGTTCACCGAGCCGTCGCCACTCGGCATCGAGGAACCGGGCGACGACGGCGCCGAACAGCGGGCCGATCTCCGGCGAGGTGATGAAGTCGCCCCGGCGTCCGGCCCGCCCGGTCGACGCATAGAAGCCACCGGCGCCGTAGAGCGCGCGGTCCATGAAGGTCGAGAACGGCATGGCCTCGTCGGTCACCGGACCAGTGTGCCGCCGTGGGGGCGAACCGCCGACCCCGTTTGGGGTCGACTGGTAGCGTCCGCCGGGATGGAGGTCGCCGTGTCGAGGCCCCGACTGCTGTTGATCATGGTGCTCGCGCTCGGCGCCGCCGCGTGCGCGTCGGGCGACGACACGTCGAGTGCATCGACGCCAGCCGCCCCGACGACGTCGGCGGCGCCTGGCACGACGACGCCCACGTCCGCACCGGCGTCGACCACCGCTGCGACAACGACGATGCAGCCGACGCCGACGACCGGCGCCACGAACCCGACGTCATCGACGCCGACCAGCGCAACCACCCCGACGAGCGCACCATCGACCAGTGCACCGTCGACGACGGCAGCGACGGCACCGGACTCGCCCGACGTCGAGGTCGAACTCACCGACGCCGGCGCCGAGCCACAGACCGTGCGACGGCTCGTGCTCACGCCCGGCACGACGCGCACGACGCTGGCCCAGACCCAGGAGCTCGTGCAGTCGATCGACGGCTTCGAGGGCCCCTCGTCGGGGCCGATCACCGTCGTGATGGTGATGGACGTCACCGTCGAGGTCGTACCCGGTGGGTACCGACTGATCTCGACGGTGGTCGAGGCCGGCCCGGGCGACGACGTCGACCCGGCGGTCGCAGCCGGGCTCGAGTCGGAGCTGGCCGCCGTCGTCGGGTTGGGTCAGACGATCGTCATCGACGACCTCGGCCGGCCGCTCGACGAGCCGACGCTGTCGTTCCCCGACGACATGCCCGACGAAATCGTCGCGCTGATGTCCGGGTTCGCATTCGATCAGATCGTCGCCCCGCTCCCCGAGGAGGCGGTCGGGGTCGGGGCGACGTGGACGATCGAGCAGGAGCTCAACAATCTCGGCGTCACCCTCGACCAGCGCTGGGAGTTCGAACTGGTCGAGATCGACGGCGATCGCCTGCACGTCGTCGGCACCGGGACCCAGTCGGTCGACCCCGGCCCGGTCGAGCTCCCGGGCGTTCCGTCGGTCGTGACCGTGACGATCGTGAACTGGGACGGCGCGATCACGACCGACATCTGGCACGACCTCTCGCGTCCGATCGCCGACACGACGACCACGGTCGAGGCCCGGCAGGAGTTCGCGATCGAGGACCGTACGTCGACGGGCGAGCTCGTCCAGGAGATCACGACGACGATGACCGTCACCGCCGGCTGAACCGGCCGGCCGCCGGCCGGGCTCAGCCGCCGAGGGCGCCGGTGAGGTCGCTCAGGTCGGCGAACCGCAGCACGAGGCCCGGGAACAGACCGAGCACGATCGTGCCGACCCCGCAGATGCCGAGCGCCGCCCAGACCGGCTGCGGCACCGAGATCGGTGTCGTGTCGCCGTCGGGAACGGGCTTCATCCAGATCTCGCGCAGCACCTTCATGTAGTACGCCGCAGAGATCACCGTGTTCACCGCGGCGATGACCGCGAGGGTGTAGCCGATCCCGTCGGCACCGTCGAGCAGGGCCCGGAACGCCGTGAACTTGGCGATCCAGATGCCGAGCGGCGGGATGCCGGTGAGCGACGCGAGGAAGACCGTCATCAGCGCACCGAGGCCGGGCGAGTACTGCATGAGGCCACCGAACGACGAGATCTCGCCCGAGTGCGTCTTGCGGCTGACGGCGATGATCACGGCGAACGCGCCGAGGTTCGACAGCGCGTAGATCAGCAGGTAGATGACCACCGCCTTGAGCGCCGACTCGGCTGCGTCGCCCGACGCCATGACGGCGAGCGGCATCAGGATGAAGCCACCCTGGCTGACCGACGAGTAGGCCAGCATGCGGACGATGTTGGTCTGGCGCAGCGCCAGCACGTTGCCGACGGTCATCGTGAGCGCGGCGAGCACGAAGATGAACGGCTCGTACACGCCGTCGGCGGCGTACATGCCGATGAAGAGCATCGAGAGCAGGCCGACGAAGCCGGCCGCCTTCGACGCGACCGACAAGAACGCGGTGACCGGCGTGGGCGCACCTTCGTACGTGTCGGGCGCCCAGGTGTGGAACGGCACGGCCGACACCTTGAAGCCGAACCCGACGATGACGAACGCAACGGCGATCACCTGCATCGCCAGCAACCCGGCGCCACTCTCGGCGTCGCCGAGCGCGGCGCCGATCTCGGTGAGCTTGGTCGAGCCCGTCGTGCCGTAGAGGTAGCTCATGCCGTACAGCAGCACGCCGGACGCGAAGACACCGAGCAGGTAGTACTTCACGCCGGCCTCGTTCGACTTCGGGTCGCGCTTGCGCCACGCCGCCATCATGTAGGCGGGGATCGACAGCAGTTCGAGCGACACGAAGATCGACACCAGGTCGCGGCTCGACGCCATCGCCACCATGCCGAGCACGCTGACGAGCATCAGGACGTAGAACTCGCCCTGGTAGTAGCCGCCTTCCTCCAGCTCGGTCTGGCTCATGAGGACGACGATGTAGCCGATCAGCAGGAACAGTGCCTTGAGGATGAGCGCGTACTCGTCGACCACGTAGCGGCCGAAGAACATCTCGCGTGTCGAATCACCGACGACGGCGAGGGTGACGATCGGCACCAGCGCACCGAGCATGACGAACCCGGCGAGGGTCGCCATGATCCACTTCTTCGAGGCGTCGATCCAGAGGTCGACGAGCAGCACCAGGTTGATGCCGACGATGAGCACGATCTCGGGCGCGAGCGCGTGCCAGTCGACGTCGGGACGGATCCAGTCGGTCCCCTGGGCGAGGAGGGCGGTCAGCATCAGCCGACGCCCGCCTCGATGATGCCGACGAGGTTGGTCACGGCCGGGTCCATCACCTCGAACATGAGCTGCGGGTAGACACCGAACACGACGATGGCGGCGAGGAACGGCGCCCACGCGATCCACTCGATCGTCGTGACGTCGTGGATGTCAGCACCGTGATCGTGGTGCTCGTCGTTGGCCGCCGCGCTGAGCGAGTGGGCGTGATGATCGACGCCATGACCGGGGAGGAACTCGGGGTTGGGCTCGCCGAAGGCCGTGCGCTGGTAGAGCCACAGCAGGTAGGCGGCAGCGAGCACGGTGCCGAGCGCAGCGATGACCGTGAGCACGCGGTACAGGTCGAGTGAACCGGAGCGGATCTCGCTCGGGTTCCACGCCGCGAGCAGGGCCGGGAACTCGCCCCAG
>JAUHYJ010000850.1 GCA_030425785.1 Acidimicrobiia bacterium
AGCGGTCCTCGATCCACTTCACCGGCTTCTTGGTGACGATCGAGCCGACGATCGCACAGACGTACCCCGGGTACACGGGCACCTTGTTGCCGAACCCGCCGCCGATGTCGGGGCAGATCACCTGCATCTTGTGCTCGGGCAGCCCGGCGACCATCGCGTACACCGTGCGGTGCGCGTGCGGCGCCTGGGTGTTGCAGTGCAGCACCAACTTGCCGGTGATCGGGTTCATGTCGGCGACCATGCCGCACGTCTCCATCGGTGCGGGGTGTGAGCGCGGGTAGAGCATCTCCTGGGTGACCACCACGTCCGCCTTCGCGAACTGCGCGGCCGTCGCGTCGGCGTCGCCCGCATCCCAGTCGAAGATGTGGTTGTTCGTCTGGCCCTCCTTGTCGTCACGGATGACCGGGGCGCCGGGGTCCATCGCCTTCTTGGCGTCGACGACCGGGTCGAGCGGTTCGTAGTCGACCTCGATCAGGTCGAGCGCGTCGCGCGCCGAGTAGCGGTCTTCCGCGATGACGAACGCGACCTCCTGGCCGTGGAACCGCACCTTGTCGGTGGCGAGTACCGCCTGGGTGTCGTACGACAGGGTCGGCATCCAGGCGAGACCGAGCGTCTCGAGCGTCGCGCCGGTGATGACCGCCTTGACCTTCGGATGTGCCTCGGCAGCCGAGGTGTCGATCGAGACGATCCTGGCGTGGGCGAACGGGCTCCGCAGGATGGCGCCGTGCAGCATGCCGGGCAGCACGACGTCGTCGAGGTAGTGCCCGGCACCCTGGACGAATCGCACGTCCTCCTTGCGGAGCATGCGGCCGAAGCCGATCGGGTTGCCGGCCTCGCTGGTGGGAACTTCGCTGGTGTCCCCGCTGGCATCGATGGTGTCGGTCATGCCGAGGCTCCTTCCGCCTGCTCCTGGCGCGTTCGTGCCGCGACCTGGACCGCCGCGACGATGTTGTGGTAGCCGGTGCACCGGCACAGCTGCCCTGACAGTCCGTCGCGGATCTCGGCCTCGGTCGGGTTCGGGTTCCGGTCGAGCAGGTGGTTGGCGGCGATCATCATGCCCGGGGTGCAGAAGCCGCACTGGAGGCCGTGGCACTCCATGAACGCCTGCTGGATGGGGGAGAGTCCGTCGGGGCCCGCGAGGCCCTCGGCGGTGGTGATGGTGGCACCGTCGACCATGGCGGCGAGCACGGTGCAGCTCTTCATGGCGGTGCCGTCGACGTCGACGACGCAGACGCCACAGTTCGACGTGTCACACCCCCAGTGCGTGCCGGTCAACCCGAGATGATCGCGGATGAAGTGCACCAGCAGTGTGCGGGCCTCGACCGTCGCCGATCGGGACTCGCCGTTGATCGTGACGGCGACGGTGACCTCGTTGTGGTGATCGTGCGACATCACGCACCTCCTTGTGCTCGGCTGACGGCTCGTCGGATGGCGCGGGCCGTCAGCTCGCCCGCCAGGTGGCGCTTGTAGGCGGCCGGGCCGCGTTGATCGGTGGTCGGATCGGTGTCGGCCGACGCCGCGGCCGCAGCGGCTGCGATCACCTCGTCGGT
>JAUHYJ010000851.1 GCA_030425785.1 Acidimicrobiia bacterium
TCGCAGCAGCACGATCGGTCGTGCCGGCGACGCGAGCAGTGCGGCCTCGGCGTCGGAGACGTGGGCGACGAGTCGGGCGGCGTCCAGATCGGCGACCATGACGGCGAACGGCTTGTCGGGCCGGTGCTTGCGCTCCCGCAGTCGGCGGACGGCAGCGTCCGAGGTCGCGTCGCACACGAGGTGGAACCCGCCGAGCCCCTTCACGGCGACCGTGTCGCCCCGGGCGATCGCGTCGATGGTGGTGCGGATCGGATCACCGTCGACCGTCGACCGCAACGTCGGCCCGCAGTCGTGGCACCCGATCGGCTGGGCGTGATAGCGACGGTCGGTCGGGTCGGCGTACTCGGCCGCGCAGGCCGCGCACATCTCGAACCCGGCCATCGTGGTCGCGGGACGGTCGTACGGGAGGGACCGGATGATGGTGAACCGCGGGCCGCAGTTCGTGCACGTGATGAAGGGGTGGCCGTGGCGCCGGTCGGCCGGGTCGCGGAGTTCGCGCAGGCAGTCGTCGCAGACCGCGGTGTCGGGCGGCACGAGCGTGCGTGCGCCGCCGGCGGCCCGGCTCGCGACGATCCGGAAGCCCGGCTCGGCGGCCCGATCGGTCACCGGCAGGCGCTCGACCGAGGCGACGCGTGCGAGCGGTGGAGCGTCGGCCGCCACCCGTCGCACGAACTCGTCGCGCGCCGCGTCCGGGCCGACGATCAGCACGAACACACTGACGGCGTCGTTGCCGACCTCGCCGTCGAGACCCAGCTCGGTCGCGAGCCGGTGGACGAACGGCCGGAATCCGACGCCCTGCACGACCCCGCGCACGATCACCCGCTCGGTGGCGACATCGTCGCTGGTCCGCTCGTCGTGTTCGGCCATCACAGTTGCCAGATCGTGACCCGGTTGTTCCCCGAGTCGGCGACGGCGACGCGGCCGTCGTGGAGGCTCAGGCCGTACGGCCAGCAGAACGTGTCGTCGCCGACGGCGTCCCAACGGTTCTCGCCGTTGGTGCCGAAGTCGGGCTGACCGAGGACGGCGTCGGCCGCCACGTTCGACGTCGTGGGGACGCCGCGCCACACGAGCACGCGGTTGTTGGCGGTGTCGGCGACGACCGTGGTCGGTTGACCGTCGCACTCCGCCACGTCGATCGCGTAGGGGAATCGCAGCGAGGTCGGCGACTGGCTCTGGTAGGGGAACTCGCCGTGCTCGACGAAGTCGGGTTGTCCCTGGACGAACCGCGCCTCGACGTCGCCCGGGGGCGGGGGTGTCCAGCCCAGCAGGCGATGGTTGCCGGCATCGGCGACGAGGAACGTGTCGTCGGTGCCGGCGACGTCGTGAGGCCACCGGAAGCTCTTCGGCCCGACCTCGCCCCGATTCTCGTCGCGCGACGTCGCGTCGTCCTGGCCGAGCACGACGGCCGGTGGCTCATCGGGCTCGGGCACGTCGTCCCAGCCGAGCACCCGCCGATTCCCGGTGTCCGCGACCCAGAACTGCCCACCCACGACGGCGAGACCGAACGGCCAGTAGAACCCGAGCGGCCCGCAACCGGCGCCCCGGTTCT
>JAUHYJ010000176.1 GCA_030425785.1 Acidimicrobiia bacterium
AGTTCACCTACGCCGACCGCGACACGGTGCTCGCCAACAGCGACCTGATCGTCATCGCCGGTCACCGCGCGGACGTCGAACGCTTCACCGACCGCGACTGATCACTCGCCCGACTCGAGCAACGCTAAGAGCTGTTCGAGGTGGACCTTCGTCTCGCGACGCAGGGCACGTAACGCGAACGGCTGGAGCACGCGAGCGACGATGCCCATCTCGTCGATCCAGCCGGACATCGTGAACCGGCACCCGTCGCCGAGCGGCTCGAGCAGGTACTCCACCGTCGGTCGGGCGACGCCTTCGACGACGGTGTAGCCGAACCGGCGCGGTGCGTCGACATCGGTCACCTCGAGGATCCACGTCCAGTCGCGACGCAGCAGACGTGTCGTCCCGCTGAAGCGTTCGCCGACCTCCAAGCGCTCTGGCGGCTCGATCGTGGTGATCGTGGTGCGCCATTCGGGCGTGCGCCGAAGGTCGGTCACGAACGACCAGACCGCGTCGATCGATCGGTCGATGTCGACGCTGAGGTCGTAGCGCGGCTGGGTCATGTTCCGACCGTCTCCATCCCGGTCAGTAGTACCCGACCGCGCCGTCGAGCTGTTCGCGGATGATGTCGAGGTGGCCGACGTGGCGGGCGGTCTCTTCGATCATGTGGATGATCATCCACCGCAGCGAGGCCTGCGCCGAGCCGTAGTCGGGGTGGCGTCCGACGTCGTCGAGCCCGTGCGCGGCGATGATCTCGTTCGAGCGCGCGCACTGGGCGCGGTACGCATCGACGAGCTGATCCAGAGGAACGCCGTCGACGCGCATGTCGGCGTCCTCGGGGTCGTCGCGGAACTGCGGGCCGTCGTCCGCGCCGCCGAGGAACAGCACCTCGAACCAGGTCTGTTCGGTCCAGCGCAGGTGCGACACGATCCCGGCGACCGTCATGAGTGGCGAGGCCGTGAGGATCGAGCGATGCGCGTCGGCCTCGGACAGGCTCTCGCACTTCCACGCCACCAACGAGCGCTGGAGGTCGTACCAGCCCATCAGCTGGGTGCGCTCGTCACCGACGAACGGCGGCCGGACGTTCGCAGCGCTCATGCTCGAACCGTACCCATCGGCGGCGCGGCGGTTGCGACGGGTTCCGTTCAGGTCAGGGCGTCGGCGAGCACGTCGGGGAACCGGTCGGGGGTGCAGGCCATCACGGTGGCCCCGAGTGCGGCGAGGTCGGCGGCGGCCTGGTGGTCGTGCACCGGCGCACCGTCGTCGCTCAGCGCCAGGAGGCACAGCACGGTCACGCCGGCCCGCGTCAGATGCGCGATGCGGGTGCGCATCAGGTCGGCGTTGCCGCCCTCGAACAGGTCGCTGATGAGCACGAGCACGGTGTCGGTCGGACGGGTGATGATCTGGCGGCAATAGCCGAGCGCCTCGGCGATGTCGGTGCCGCCACCGAGCTGCACGCCGAACAGCACGTCGACCGGGTCGTGCAGGACCGGGGTCAGATCGGTGACCGCGGTGTCGAACGCGATCAGTTGAGTGCGCAGCGCCGGCAGCTGGGCGAGCACGGCACCGAAGAGCGAGGCGTAGACGACGCTGTCGGCCATCGACCCCGACTGGTCGACGGCGATCACGACGTCCTTCGCCAGGCTGCGCCGGCGGCGGCCGAAGCCCACCAGGCGCTCGGGGACCACCGTGCGGTACTCGGGCTGGTAGTGGCGCAGGTTGGCGTGCACGGTGCGCAACCAGTCGATGTCGCCGGGGCGTGGCCGCCGGGCACGCTGCGCCCGGGCCAACGCGCCGTGGACGGCGGTGCGCGTGTGGTCGGTGAGTCGCTGTTCGAGGTCGGCGAGCACGCGGGCGACCACCTGGCGGGCCGTGGCGCGGGTCTCGTCGGGCAGGAGGTGGTTCAGTTCGACGAGCAGGGTGACGAGGTGGATGTCGGGCTCGATCGACTCGAGCAGCTCGGGTTCGAGCAACAGCTGCCGGAGGTCGAGCCGCTCGATCGCGTCACGCTGCATCACCTGCACGACCGGCTTCGGGAAGTAGGTGCGGATGTCGCCGAGCCAGCGGGCGACCCTCGGCGCGCTGGCTCCGAGCCCGCCGGCGCGACCGCTCCCCCGGCCGCGCCCGCGCTGCTGGCCGCCCTCGTCGTAGACGGCGCCCATGGCGGCGTCGACGCGAACGTCGTCGCCGTCGAGTTCGGCGCCGGTGCCGTCGGCGTCGCCGCCGCCGAGCACCAGCCGCCACCGTCGCAGCCGCTCACCCTCCGACACCCGCAGCTCGCTCATGCCACCACCACCCCGCGCGTGGCGACGTCGACCGGGCGAGCCGGTGTCATGGCATCGCTCCGTCGGTCGGGAGGCCGAGGAGGTCGCGAGTCGTGACGAGGGCGGCCAGGACCCGGGCGTCGTCGACCTCGGGACCGAAGCCGGCGACCCGGTCACGTGCCTCGCCGGCGACCAGCCGGCCGAGCTGTCGCCGTTCGGCCGGCTCGAACGACCCGAACGTGCGGCGCAGGAGCGGCACCGTCTCGTCGAAAGCCTGCGGCGCGAGCGACGAGAGCCATCGGTCGACGACCGAGAGCAGATCGGCATCGTGGACGAGCACCGACCCGCTGCCGGCCAGGAACCCTTCGACGAATGCGGCGCCGACGGCGGGCGGCGTCCCGCCGGACAGCGCACGCCCGAGGCGACCTTCGACGACCGGCGCCGTCCAGGTGCCGCCGTCGTGCAGGATCCGGGTCGCCCTCCCCTGCACCAGCCCGTGGGCGCAGCCGTCGGCCAGCTGGGCGAGCACGTCCGGGAACGCCCGGCGACGGGCGGGGTGGTCGACGAGTGCGAGCGCCTGCTGCACCCCGCTCAGCCGCTCGACCATCAGCGCGGCGGCGTCGGCGTCGAGCGACGCGCAGGCTGGTACCACGCCCGCGAGCACCCGGACGACCAACCCGTCGAACACCGACCGGAGCGCGGCGCGGTCGGTCGCGCGCACGTCGCCGTACCGGTGCGCCATCGCGAGTGGCCCGAGCGCCGCCATCACCTCGCCGACGTCGGGGTCGTTGGCGGCCTGAGCTGCCAGACGCTCGACGATCGGGTCGACCGCCTCGGTCAGCGAGGCCAGCAGCGCGAGATCGAGCGCCCGCGCGATCTCGGTGAGACCGGTGGCGGCATCGGCTCGTTCGACCAGCCGGTTGGTCGCCGCCTGCTCGACCGTGGTGCCGTAGCCGGCGAACTCGATCAGACGGATCGACATCTCGGGACGCCAGGCGACCTCCCACGTCTCGCGGAAGGTGCCGCTCGACCCACGGCCATCGACCAGGGTGCCCCACGGGACACCGATCGCGGCCAGCTGGTGGAGCAGGTGCGACTTGCGGAGCCCGGCGTCGGTGCGCAGGTCGACCTCGACGGTGCGGTCGCCCGCCTCGGGCTTGAGTCGGGCCGAGCGCTGGCGCTTGGCGAGATCACGTGCCAGCGGCACCTGGGGTGCATCGTCGGGGACCGCACCGATCGCGTCGCCGACCACCAGCCGGCGACGGACCAGCGGGCGCCCGCCCATCACGGCCTCGGCTGCGTCGAGTACCTCGTCGAGCCCGGCGCGGGGACGCCCGCGCATCGTCGCGAGCGCATCGGCCATGCGCGTGGCCGCGATCAGATGGTCGGGCGACGCCGACATGTCGGCCTGTCGCAGGACGCGGGCCGCGTCGACGAAGAAGCGGGCGACGCCGTCGGCGCCCGGATGGCGGAACACGTGGTCGTACCAGCCCGGGCTGCGGACACCGGCGCCGTACCCCGATGCCGTCGCCAGACGTTCGTGGGTCCACGGCACCCAGCTGACGGCGACCTTGACCTTCGGCAGACCCCGCAGGGTCGCGTTGTCCGCGGTGGCCGTCGTCGACCCCGGCGCGGTGACGTCGAGGACCGGCACGTGCCACGCACCACACACGACCACGACGTGGTCGTGGTCCTTCAGCGCCGTCCGGATGCGCTTGCGCATGTGCGCTTCGCGACGTTCCTCGGTCGTGGACGGCACCGTGCCCGACCGCACCGCCGTCATCGCCTCGGCCACCGCACCGAAGGCGGGCAGGCCCTCACCGCGGTGTTCGATGACGTCCTCCCACCACCGCTCGGCGTCGACCTCGCCGGCGGCGGCCGCGAGTGCACCGAGCGGGTCGACGGGTGCGTCGCCCGCCAGCAGCGACGACGCCGGCGTGTCGTCCGCCAGGGTCATCGAGAGCGGCAGGTCGATGGCCTCGGTCGGCACGCCGTGCTCGTTCGCCCAACGAACCGCCTGCCACTCGGGACTGAACCCGGCGAGCGGCGCGAACACCGCCCGCTGCGGCCGGTCGACGACGTGGCCGAGCAACGCGACCGGCGGCTCGAGCCCGACCGACCCGATCCAGGCGAACGCCGCCGTGGTCTCGGCCGGCGACTCGACGAGCACCACGTCGGGCTGCAGTTCGTCGAGCGCGGACACGACCGACCGGGCCGACCCTGGCCCGTGGTGCCGGATGCCGAGCAGATGCAACGTCACGGCGGGCGGCTACCCCATCGCGCGACAGGCGTCGTACAGATCGTCCCACCCGTCGCGCAGGGCGACGACGGCCTCGAGGTACTCGCGCCAGGCGACGCCGTCGTGGATCGGGTCGCGCACGATCGCCCCGACGACCCCGGCGGCGACGTCGTCGGCCGACAGCTCGCCCGACCCGAAGTGCGTCGCCAGCGCGAGCCCGTTCGTCACGACGGAGATCGCCTCCGCAGTCGACAACGTGCCCGAGGGCACCTTCAGGCTCGTGGCGCCGTCCGTAGTGACCCCTTCGCGCAGCTCGCGGAAGATGGTGACGACGCGGCGGATCTCGTCCACGGCCGAGGGCACCGGCGGCAACGCCAGCGCGGCGCCGAGCTCGTTGACCCGTTGATGGACGATCGCGATCTCCTCCTCGGCGGTGTCGGGCAGCGGGAGCACGACGGTGTTGAAGCGACGCCGCAGCGCGGACGACAGATCGTTGACGCCGCGGTCGCGGTCGTTGGCGGTCGCGATGACGTTGAAGCCGCGCGCCGCCAACACCTCGGAGTCGAGCTCGGGGATCGGCAACGTCTTCTCGGAGAGCGCCGTGACGAGCGCATCCTGCACGTCGGACGGCATGCGGGTCAGCTCCTCGACGCGGGCGATCGAGCCGTGCTGCATCGCGCGGTAGATCGGCGACGGCACGAGCGCCGCCTCGGATGGCCCCTCGGCCAGGAGACGGGCATAGTTCCACCCGTAGCGCAGGGTCTCCTCGGTCGTTCCCGCCGTGCCCTGCACGAGCAGGGTCGAGTCACCACTGATGGCCGCCGCCAGGTGCTCGCTGACCCACGTCTTGGCGGTGCCCGGCACCCCGAGCAGCAGCAGCGCACGGTCGGTGGCGAGCGTGGCGACGGCGACCTCGATCAGCCGGCGGCGACCGACGTACTTCGGCACCACGACCGTTCCGTCCGAGAGTTCGCCACCCATCAGGTACGTCACGACCGCCCACGGCGACAGCTTCCAGTTCGGCGGCCGCTCGCGATCGTCGGTCGCAGCGAGCGCCGCCAACTCGTCGGCGTACTGCACCTCGGCGTGCGGCCGCAGGATGTCGGTCGTGGACACGGAGTCGGCCATCCCCACCGACGTTAGCGAGGGGGTCTCACATCCGGTGCCAGGCACATGTCGCAAGGTCGCCCGCGACCTTGCGACATGTGCCTGACCCCCGATGACGGGTCGGCGATGACCGGTCAGTCGTCGACCTGGCCGTCGATGGCCTGCCGGATGAGATCGGCGTGACCGCAGTGGCGGGCGTACTCCTCGACGAGGTGGACGTAGATCCAGCGCAGGGAGTTGCGTTCGTCGCCGACCGCCTGGAGCTGGTCGAGCGGCGCCACGGCGTAGATCGCATCGGCGTCGCGCACCTCGCGCCAGTAGGCCTCGAATGCCTCGGCCAACGTGGCATCCACGGGCGCGTGGAAGTCGCCGTCACCGTCACCGTCGGGATGTGCGTCGCCGTAGAACAGCGGCACGTTGTCGTCGCCGTGGAACAACCACTTGGCCCAGATGCGCTCGACCTCGGCCATGTGCCGGACCAGGCCGAGCAGCGACAGGTCGCTCGGCGGGCACGGCGTACGACGAGCCTCCTCGTCGGTCACGCCCTCGGCCTTGCGGGCGAACACCGCCCGGTAGTACTGGAGGAACCCTTCGAGCATCGGTCGCTCGGCCGCGGTCGACAGGTCGGCGTCGGGCCGCGGTGTCGTCGGCTCGGCCATCGCGCCGACGCTACCCATCGCGCGACACTGGTGCGGTGCAGGATGCGCATGCCGTCGTCGACGCCCTCGAGGAGTTCGCGCTGTCGCTCCCCGAGACGTGGCCGGACGAACCGTGGGGCGACCGCTGCGTGAAGGTCGGCAAGAAGATCGTGGTGTTCCTGTCGCGTCCCGACGCCGAGCGCGCCGTGATCACCGCCAAGTTGCCCGACTCGGCCGACCACGCACTGTCGTTCCCCGACGCCACGCCGACCGGCTACGGGCTCGGCAGGCACGGGTGGGTCACGGTGTACGTCGACCGGATCGACGCCGACGAGCGCGAGGTGCTGTTCGACTTCGTCGAGGAGAGCTACCGCGCCGTCGCGACGAAGACCCTCGTCAAACGGCTCGACGCCGAGCTCGCGACGCCGGACGCCGGCGGCGACGACGACGAAAACCCCTGACGACCGAGCGGTCGGGGTTCCATATCGTGGGACACCGTGCACCTCGCCGAACGCTTCGAACTGCCGACCGACTACACGGCGCGACCGTATGCCGGGTCGTCCGACCACCCGGCGATGGCGCGCGTCCTCACCGCGTACCGCCACGCCAAGGGCAACCCCGAGATGGTGCTCGCCGAGCACCTCGACCGCGACTACGCCGACCTCACCGACTGCGACCCGTCCCTCGACATCGCGATGATCGAGCACGCCGGCGATCTGGTCGGCTACGCCCGCCCGACCTTCAGCGAGATCGCCACCGGACTCGATCTGGTCGTGTTCACGCCACTCCACCCCGACCACCTCGACCGGACGCTGTTCGACGCGATCGTCGCCGCCGAGGAGACCCATCTGCGCAAGTGGCTCGATCGACACGAGGGGGCCGCCCGCTATCGCGCCTACGCCGGTCACCCGGGTCCCGGGGAGACGCCGACCGGCGAGGCGGCGTGGCTCGAGGCGCGCGGCTACGAGGCCACCGAGTGGGGTGCGTCGTTGAAGCGGCCGCACCTCGACGACATCCCGGACATCCCGCTCCCCGACGGCATCGAGGTCCGCCCGGTCGAGCCCGGGCAGATGGAACACATCGTCCGCGAGCACCACGAGTGCTTCCGGGGCGAGTGGGACTTCAGCGAGCTCGAGGCCGACGACATCAGCCACATCA
>JAUHYJ010000852.1 GCA_030425785.1 Acidimicrobiia bacterium
GCCGCGATGGGGTTGGTCGACGAGGTCGTCGTGCGGGCGCTCGCCGTCCCCGCACGCCGGTACGTGCTCGGCATCGCCGGCGGACCGGGCGCCGGCAAGTCGACCCTGGCCGACGCCCTCGCCGCCACCGTCACCGCCCGCGGCTGCCCCGTCGGGCGCGCACCGATGGACGGCTTCCACCTGTCGAACGAGCAGCTCGAACGTCTCGCACGTCGCGACCGGAAGGGAGCGCCCGACACGTTCGACGTCGACGGCTACGCCGAGCTGCTGCGACGTGTCCGCTCCGAGGCGGCGGCCCGGATCCTGGCACCCGACTTCGACCGTGACGCGGACGAGCCCGTCGCCGACGTCCACGTGATCGCTCCGGCGCCGGGCCTCGTCGTCGCCGAGGGCAATTACCTGGGGCTCCCCGCCGATGGGTGGCCGGCAGTGCGGGACGCGATCGACGAGCTGTGGTTCCTCGACGTCGATGCCGACGTGCGCGCCGAGCGCTGTCGTCTCCGCCAGCTCCGGTACGGGGCGACACCCGCACACGCCCAGGTGTGGGTCCGCGACGTCGATCGACCGAACGGTGAGCTGGTCGACAGCAGCCGGAACTCGGCCGACCTCGTCCTGACGACCGCAGACGTCGACCGGATGCTCGCCGCCGGCTGACGCTTGGCCGGCGACGCCGCTCAGCGGAGGAAGTCGCGGACCGCAGCCGCCATGTCGGCGCGGTGCCGAGTCGGCGAGATCAACACGTCGACGGCGTGGAAGGCGGTGTGGGTCTGACCCCGGCACCGCTCGTGACGGACGGGCACACCGGCGGCCACCAGCGCGTCGGCGTACGCGTCGCCCTCGTCGCGCAAGGGGTCGAACTCGGCGGTGAACACGGCCGCGGGCGGCAACCCGGCGAGCGACTCGGCTCGCAGCGGCGACACCAGCGGCGAGCCAGGATCGGGGTCGTACTGGGCGACGAACCATTCCATCAACGACTTCGTGAGCACGTAGCCGTCAGCATTCTCGTCCATCGACGGATAGGTCTGCGACAGGTCGGTGACCGGACACACGAGCAGCTGACCGCGCAGGGTCGGGCCGCCACGATCGCGTGCGAGTCGGGCCGTGACGGCGGCGAGGTTGCCGCCCGCCGACCACCCGGCCACGACGAGCCGGTCCGGGTCGCAGCCCAATTCGGCCGCGTGCTCGGCCACCCACTGCAGCCCCGCGAACGCGTCGTCGGCGGCGGCCGGGAACGGGTCCTCGGGGCCGTGGCGATAGTTCACCGACACGACCGCCGCACCGGTGCGGACGCACAGATCGCGGCAGAAGGGATCGTCCGACACGTGGGAACCGATGACGAAACCGCCGCCGTGGAAGTAGCAGACGAGGGGATGCGGGCCGGGGACATCAGGTCGGTAGAGCCGGTAGTCGAGCTCGCCTGCCGGGCCGACGAACGTGCCGTCGACGATCTCGCCGACGGCGGGGCCGGGCGGGCGCTGCTCGGCCATCGCCTCGCCGAACGCGCGGGCACCGTCGGGCCCGAGCGACTCGAGCGGCGGGAGGCCGAG
>JAUHYJ010000177.1 GCA_030425785.1 Acidimicrobiia bacterium
GATCCGCAGGCTCGTCATCGTGGTCGTGACCGTCGTCGTGGTCGTCGTCGTGATCGTCGCCGGTGGCGGCCGCCGCGCCCTCGCTCGATCCGGTGGCAGCGGACCGATCGTCGTGGTGTTCGTCGTCGTGGTCGTCGCTGGCGTGATCCTCGCTGTCGTGATCGTCGCCGTCGTGCTCCTCGCCGCCGGCGTGATCGGCGTGGTCGCCGTGATCGTGGCGGGTCGCATCGACCAGTCCGGGAACCAGGAGGGCGATCGCGACCACCGCCGACGTCGCGACGACGTGCCCCGGCACCGGCCGCTCCGCCCGCCGCAGTGCCGCGACGGCGGCCGCGACCGCGACGGCGGCCAGCACGGCGGCGGAGGTGTCGGCGACGTGTGGCGACTCGGCCACCTCGAGCCCGGCGACGACCTCGACGCCGGTGAGCCGCGACACGGCCCACCCGGTGACCGCCGCGGCGCTCACTGCGCCGAGCACCCAGGCGGCGGACCGCGATGGCCGGAGCAGCGCCAGCAACGCCGCCGCGCCCTGCGCGACCGCGAGCGCGACGAAGATGCGTGTCAGGCCGACGTGGTCGGCGTGGATGCCCGCCGCGACCCCGTGCAGGAGGGCCGCGGACCCGCTGGCGATCGCGCCGATCGCGAGCGGGCTCGGCGCGCGTCGATCGTCGAGTGTCCCCACATTCGCGAGTGTACGAGTCGGCAGAGAGCGGTGAGTGGTGCGGGGCGAGGCCGATCGGTCGTGTGGCGGTCCGTCAGAGGTTCGGGGCGCGGCGTTCGCGCAGTGCGGCGACGCCCTCGCGGTACTCGGCGGTCGCCGTGGAGCGGTGAGTCGAGCGGTGAGTGGTGCGGGGGGAGACCGAGCGGCGTCCGTCAGAAGTTCGGGGCGCGGCGTTCGCGCAGTGCGGCGACGCCCTCGCGGTACTCGGCGGTCGCCATCGCCTCGTCGAGGAGCTGCTTCGAGTCGCGCACCGATGCAGCCGCGTCGTGTCGGTGCAGGTCGTGGGCGATCTGCGCCTTCGTGGTGCTCACGGCGTTCGGGCCCGTCGTGGTCACGAGCAGTTCGGCGTACTCGTGGGCCGATGCGAGCGCCCCGTCGCCGTCGGCGGCGACGCCGTTCCAGAGACCCCACGACTCGGTCTCCGCGACGGTGACGATGCGGCCCGACAGCAGCAGATCGTTGGCCCGTGCGACGCCGACGAGACGCGGCAGGATCCAGCTCATGCCGTACTCGGCCGGCAGCCCGAGCTTGGGGGCCGCCGTGGTGAGCTTCGCCGGCGCGGCGCCGAAGCGCAGGTCGCAGAACAGCGCCAGTGCCAGCCCGACGCCGGCGGCGGCGCCGTTGACCGCGGCGATCACCGGGGTGCGATAGCCGAGCAACCAGGCGAAGTCGTCGTCGTACTCGGGCCGGACGTGACGTCCCGGCCGTGCGGGTTCGGGTGGCAGTCCGGTGTCGTACCCGCCCGACGCGGCGTGCTGCGCGAGGGCGTCGCTGTCGCCGCCGACGCAGAACGCCGGCGGCGTGCCCGTCACGATCACCACGCGGATCGTCTCGTCGCGCTCGAGCTCGTCCATCGCGACCCGGAACTCGGCGTGCATCCGCCCCGTCCACGCGTTGTGACGATGTGGTCGATGCAGCCAGACGGTCGCGACGTGATCGTCGGTGTCGGTGCGGATGGCAGCGTGCTCGGTCATGGGGTCGTGCGCTCAGTACGTGACGGGTTCGACAGGGAGGCGGAATTCGTCGCCCCACAAGGCTTGCAGAGCGGGCTCGGCGAGTTCGGGTCGGCAGATCAGCACGTCCGGCAACCACGGGTCGCGGGCGTTGTACACGATCGGTGACCCGTCGACCCGGCTGGCGTGGAGGCCGGCCGCCAGCGCCACGGCGACGGGTGCCGCCGAGTCCCATTGGTACATGCCACCGTCGTGCAGGTAGATGTCGGCCTCGCCCAGGACGACGGCCATCGCCTTGGCGCCGGCAGAGCCCAACCGCACGGCGTCGCAGTCGAGCGCGTTCGCGACGAGCACGGCGGCGTACGGCGCCCGCGACCGCGACGTGATGATCCGCGGGCGTGGCCGGTCGGATCGGGGATGCGGGGGCGCCGGGTCGGTGGCGAGGACGAGGTCGACCGCTGGCAGCGACACGGCACCGGCGATGAAGCGATCGCCACCCCACAGCGCGACGTGAACCGCCCAGTCGTGCCGCCCCCGCTCGCCGTACTCGCGGGTGCCGTCGAGCGGGTCGATGATCCAGACCCGGTCGCCGTCGAACCGTCGCGGGTCCTCGCTGCCCTCCTCGTCGAGCACGGCGTCGTGTGGCCGCAGTCGGGACAGCTCGGCGCCGATGAAGCGGTGGCTGAGCATGTCCCCGGTGTCCATGACGTCCCAGTAGCTCAACCCGTCGGCGAACATCTGCTCGCGGACCTCGACCAACTGCCGTCCGGCCTCGGTGGCGAGGCGGACCGCGAGTTCGGCGTCGGTCTCGGGGGCGTCGGACATGCGGGCCCAGTATGTCGGGCTGGACGCATCGACGCCGACGTGCGAACATGTGTTCGATGACGGCCCGGATGGAGGTGGACGAGGACACGGCCGCCGACGCCGCGGCGCCCCGTGGCACGGCGTCGATCCTGCACGCCGATCTCGACTCGTTCTACGCGTCGGTCGAGCAACGCGATCGGCCCGAGCTGCGCGGCCGGCCGGTCATCGTCGGCGGCGGCGTCGTGTTGGCGGCGAGCTACGAGGCCAAGCGCCGCGGCGTGTACACCCCGATGCCCGAGCACCGGGCGCGGCAGCTGTGCCCCGAGGTCGTCGTCGTGCCACCGCGCTTCGACGCGTACACCGAGGCGAGTCGCGCCGTGTTCGACATCTTCCACGACACCACGCCGCTGGTCGAGGGCCTGTCGATCGACGAGGCGTTCCTCGACGTGGGCGGGCTCGGCCGGGTGAGCGGCACCCCCGTCGAGATCGGTGCCTCCCTGCGTCGTCGCGTGCTCGACGACGTCGGCCTGGCGATCACCGTCGGCATCGCCCGCACGAAGTTCCTGGCCAAGGTGGCGAGCGGTGTGGCGAAGCCGGACGGGCTGCTCCTGGTCGATCCGGACCACGAGACCGAGTTCTTGCACCCGCTGCCCGTCGGGCGGCTGTGGGGCGTCGGTCCCGTCACGGAAGGCAAGCTGAACGCGCGTGGCCTCGTGACGGTCGCGGACGTCGCCGCGCTCGGCGAAGAGCATCTCGTGGCCATGCTCGGCGTCGCGTCGGGGCGGCACCTGCACGCGCTGGCGCACCATCGCGATCCGCGGCGCGTCGACACCGGCCGTCGGCGAGGCTCGATCGGCTCCCAGACGGCACTCGGGCGCGGCCCCAAGTCCGCCGACACGATCGAGGCGCTCCTGCTCGGCATCGTCGACCGCGTCACCCGCCGGATGCGCAACGCCGGGCGCATCGGGCGCACCGTCACGCTCCGGTTCCGCTACGACGACTTCAGCCGTGCGACCCGGGCGCGTTCGTTGCCGCACCCGACGGCGGCGACGGACCCGATCCGGTCGACGGCGCTCGCCATCCTGGGGGCCGAGTCCGACCACATCGCACAGGCGGGGCTCACGCTGATCGGCATGTCGGTCGGTGGCCTGCGTGACGTCGACGACGGCGTCGAGCAACTGCTCTTGCCGTTCGGGCCCCGGGACACGAGCGAGCTCGACGCCACCGTCGACCGGCTGCGCGACCGGTTCGGTCATGCGGCCCTCACTCGCGCCAGCCTGCTCGGGCGGCGCCACGGGTTCGAGGTCCCCAAGTTGCCCGACTGAACTCGGGGCGGTGCCGCGGTCAGTCGGTGAGCTGCTGCTGGAGTCGCTCGACCGACTCGATGAACTCCTCGATCATCTCGTACACCACCCGCGTCGCCGGCTTGGACTCGTTCATGGTGCCGACGACCTGTCCGACGAAGTAGTTGGCGAGCTGGTTGGCGCCGCTGCCGTCCTGGTGGGCGGCACGATCGATGCGGCGGATGGCGTCGTCGATCAGGATCGGTTGCAGCGGCATGCCGAGCGGGTCGGGGGTGTCGGCGCGCTCCCACTCCTCGGTCCAGGCCGTCACGAGCTGACGGGCGTGCTTGCCGGTGCGCGACCGTGACCGGATCGTGTCGGCCGAGGTGGCATGCAGGAACTTCTCCTTGACGGCCGGGTGGGTCTCGGCTTCCTCGGTCGTGAGCCACACCGAGCCGCACCACACCCCCTCGGCCCCGAGCGCCATCGCCGCCGCCATCTGCCGGCCACGGCCGATGCCGCCCGCGCCGAGCACTGCGGCGGCACCGCCGACGGCGTCGACGATCTCGGGGATCAGCACCATCGTGCCGATCTCGCCCGTGTGGCCGCCGGCCTCGGACCCCTGGGCGATGATGACGTCGACGCCGGCGTTGACGTGCCGTTCGGCGTGCTGGGCGGCACCCGCGAGCGCGCCGACACGGCGGCCCTCCTCGCGGCAGCGGTCGATGAGGTGCTGCGGCGGCGGGCCGAGTGCGTTCACGACGAGGGCCGGCCGGTGGGCGAGCGCGATCTCGAGCTGGGGGTCGGCACGGTTCGCCGAGAACGGCGCCGCACCATCGGATCCGTACATCGTGCGTCCGCCGCGCTCGTCGTCGGGCAGCTCGGGCACCTGGTACCGGCGGAGGATGTCGTCGACGAAGGCCCGGTGCTCGGCCGGGATCATCGCCTGGAGCTGTTCGAGGGTGACACCGCCCTCGTCGGAGCCGGTGTACTTCGCCGGGACGATCAGGTCGACGCCGTACGGCCGGTCGCCGATCTCGTCCTCGATCCAGTCGAGGTCGATCTCGAGCTGGCGGTCGCTGTGGGCGACCGCGCCGAGCACGCCCATGCCGCCGGCCTTCGACACCGCCGCCACGACGTCGCGGCAGTGGCTGAACGCCAGGATCGGCACGTCGATGCCGAACATCTCGGTGATCGCAGTCTTCATGCTGGCGAGTGTGACAGGACGTCGCCGACGCCGACGAACTGCGGTGGGTGACCTCGTCGAGCGCTACCGTCGACGGCGTGAGCGAAGAGCGAATCGGCCGGCCCCGCGACGTCATCGCCGAGCTGCCGTCGTACCGTCCGGGCAAGGGCGCGAAGCAGGCCGAGGCCGAGCACGGCATCACCGGCGCCATCAAGCTGGCCTCGAACGAGAACCCGGCACCGACCGCCGACCCGATCGTCGCCGCGATCGTCGACGCAGCGAACGGCATGAACCGCTACGCGGACCACCGGGCGACGCCGGTCCGTGCTTCGCGTACCTCGACCCGGGCGACGAGGTCGTCTACCCGTGGCGGTCCTTCGAGGTCTACCCGGTGTTCACGACCCTCATGAACGGCGTGCCGGTGCCGGTGCCCCTCGCCGCCGACCTCGGCTTCGACATCGACGGACTCGCTGCCGCCGTCACCGACCGCACCAAGCTGTTGTTCCTCGCCACGCCCAACAACCCGATCGGGATGGCGACCACCACCACCGAGCTGCGGCGGCTGTGCGAGCAGGTCCCCGCGGGGGTGATCGTGTGCATCGACGAGGCGTACCGGGAGTTCGTCGACCCCGGCTTCGGCGATCCGGTCGCCGAGCTGGTGCCGGATTTCCCGAACGTGATCGTCACGCGCACCTTCTCGAAGGCCCACGGCCTCGCCGGCCTGCGTGTCGGCTACGCGATCGGGCATCCCGAGGTCGTCGCGACGATCGACAAGACGCTGTTGCCCTTCGCCGTGAACGCGCTCGCACAGACGGCCGCGCTGGCGGCGCTCGAGCACGACGACGTCATCCGCGAGGCGGTCGGGGCGATCCTCGCCGAGCGAGCACGCGTCGAGGTCGAGTTGGCGGCGGCCGGGTGGACGCTGCCGAACCACCAGGGGAACTTCGTCTGGCTCGCGTTGGGTGAGCGCACCGACGAGGTCGGCCTCGAGCTCGAGCGTCGCGGCGTCGTGGTCCGGCCGTTCTCCGGGGAGGGCATCCGCGTGACCATCGGCGCGCCCGACGAGAACGACCGCTTCCTCGCCACGCTCGCCGACATCGTGTGAACGGGTACGAGCGGCCCCGTGCCGGCGACGTCGTCGCCGGACTCAGCGTGGCACTGGTGCTCGTCCCTCAGGCGATCGCCTACGCCGAGCTGGCGGGTCTGCCGCCACAGGTCGGTCTGGTCGCCGGCACGCTCCCGGCGGTCGTCGCCGCGTTCTTCGTCTCGTCCCCGTACCTGCAGACCGGGCCGACGGCGCTCACCGCACTGCTCGTCTCCGGCTCGCTCGCCCCGCTCGCCACCGCGGGGAGCGATCGGTACCTCGAGCTCGCGGCGCTGCTCGCGCTGCTCGTCGGCGTCTTCCGGGTCTCGTTCGGACTCGTCAGGCTCGGGATCGCCGCCTACTTCGTCAGCGAGCCGGTGCTCGTGGGGTTCACCACCGGCGCCGCGCTGCTGATCGTGTCGTCGCAGCTCCCGGCGGTGTTCGGCGTGTCCGCGAGCGGCGACCGTGTCGTGCAGCGGGCGTTCGACGCGCTGTCGCAGCCGGGCGACTGGTCGACGAGCAGCCTGGTGCTGGCGGTGATCACGCTGGCGATCGCACTCGGCTCCAAGCGGATCCACCAGGCGTTCCCGGCCGTGCTCGCCGCGGTGGCCGTGGCCTGGGCGCTGTCGGCGATGATCGGGTACGACGGCGCCACGGTGGGCGACATCCCGTCGGCGGCCCCGTCGCTCGCCGTCGACCTGCCCTGGTCGGACTGGACGACGCTGCTCGTGCCGGCCCTCGTCATCGCGCTGATCGGGTTCGCCGAACCGTCCTCGATCGCGCGCACCTATGCGACGGCCGATCGGCGGCCGTGGAGCGCCGATCGGGAGTTCATCAGCCAGGGCGTCGCGAACCTCGTCGCCGGGGCGACGAGCTCGATGCCGGTCGGCGGCTCGTTCGGTCGGAGCTCGCTGAACCGGGCTGCCGGTGCCCGCACCCGGTGGTCGGGAGCGGTCACGGGCCTCGCCCTGCTGATCGCGCTGCCCGCCGCCGGTGCGCTCGCCACGATCCCGAAGACGGTGCTCGCCGCGGTCGTGATCAGCGCCGTGGTGTCGCTGTTGCGGTTCGTCCGCATCGCCGAGCTCTGGCGCTCGTCGCGCCTGCAAGGGGTCACCGCCGGTGCGACCCTGGCTGCCACGGTGGCGCTCGACCCGCGCGTCGACCGGGCGATCCTCGTCGGCCTCGCGATCTCGGTCGCGGTCCACCTGGCGCGCGAGCTCACCGTGCACGTCGCCGCCGAGTACACCGGCGGCCGGCTGCGGCTCGTCCCGCAGGGCGTGCTGTGGTTCGGTTCGATCAACCGGCTCGTCGAGCGCATGCTCGCCGAACTGGCGGCCCACCCC
>JAUHYJ010000853.1 GCA_030425785.1 Acidimicrobiia bacterium
GCGGTCGAGGAGCAGTTCTATGTCGTGTGGCCGATTTGCGTGCTCGGCGTGCTGGCGATGCGGCGACGATCGCCCTTCCTGGCGACCGGATCGGTGGTCGCGTCGGCCGCGATCGGGGCGGCGTACGCCCTCTGGGTGGCCGATCGCGACCTGATCCGCGCGTACTACGGCACCGACACGCGCGCGTACCAGCTCCTGCTCGGCGCGGCGATCGCGCTGGTCGCATCGAGCGGCGCGGCGCGGCGACTCGGCACGATGTCGACGCGACGTGCCGGCGCCGCGGTCGCCATCGGCCTCGCCGGCATCATCGCGGTGGCAACGGTTGGCGACGCGAGCCCCGTCACGCGCGGGGTGTTCGCCGCAGCGGCCACCGCGCTCGTCGTCGTCGGGGTCATCGCCGGTCGTCCGGGCGACACGAGTACCGCCGAACGAGCACTGGCGGTCCGCCCGATGGTCTGGCTGGGTCAACGTTCGTACGCGACCTACCTGTGGCACTGGCCCTTCGTGGTCGTGCTGCAGCGCACGTTCGAGATCGGGCCGGTGCTGACCGCGGTCATCGTGGCGGTGGCGGCCACGACCGTCGCGCACGTGTCGATGGATCTCGTCGAGCGTCCGATCCGTGCGCGTTCCCACCGGGCTGGGCGTCGCGAGGACACGATCACCACGCTGGGGGCAATCGGCGGGACGCTGACCATCGCGGTCGTCGCCGTCACGGTGATCCTGCGGGTCGACGTCGCGCCGCTGCAGGCCGCGAGCCGCGCCGGATTCGCCCCGGTCGAGGGCGGCCCGACGGCGGCGGTCGCACCAGTCGGTTCGGGCGACGCGGGCGACGACGAGCGAGACGTGACGACGCCCGGCACGCAACCACCGACCGCACCGCCACCGACCACACCGTTGTCGACCACACCGTTATCGACAGCACCATCACCGACCGCACCATCACCGACCACACCGCCATCCACGGCGTCGCGGGGCGAGTCGACCGGACCCGCGGGGGCCGTCGTGCCCGAGACCGTGCCGCCGCGCACCGAGCCGCTCGAACGCGTTCCGGTGCCCGACGACCTCGGCGCGGTCGAGCTCACCGGCGAGTTCTCGGAGCAGTCGGGGTGTCGCAACGTCGTGCCCGCCTCGATCGACGAGTGCCTCCTCACCACCGGCGACGCCGGCGCTCGCGTCCTGCTGATCGGCGACAGCCACGCCGCACGGCTGAAGGTGGCGTTCGGCGAGCATGCCGCCGCGACCGACGGGACGTTCGCAGCCGTCACGATGAACGGGTGTCCCTGGCAGGACGGTCTGCTCTTCGTCGACGCGCTCCCGCTCGAGGAGGCCAAGCAGTACTGCCGCGACCAGCGCGACCTGCTGTACGACGACCTCCTCGACGCGTACGACCCTGACGTCGTGGTGGTCGCGGGGCACGACCAGACGACGGAGGGCTACGAGGTCGAGGTCCGGCCCGACCGACTGCCGGACACCTCGACCACGGGCGTCGAGCTCATCGAGGTCGCGAGCCGCTTCACGGTCGACCGCCTCGCGGCGCCGGGGCGGC
>JAUHYJ010000178.1 GCA_030425785.1 Acidimicrobiia bacterium
CGCTGGTGGTCAACCTCTGGTTCAGCAACTGCGCGCCGTGCCGCCGTGAGCTCCGCGATTTCGCCGCCGTGCACGCCGACCTCGGTGACGAGGTCCAGTTCGTCGGCGTCAACCCGTTCGACACCGTCGATGCGATGCAGCGCTTCGCGGACGAGCGCGACGTCACCTACGAGTTGTGGCGCGACGATCAGCGCGAGCTGACCCAGGCGCTCGAGATCATCGGCTATCCGGTCACCCTGTTCGTCGACGCCGACGGCAACGTGCTCCGGCAGACCGGCGAGATCGACGACGCGGCGCTGCGGCGCGCGATCGAGGAGCTCTTCTGATGGGCATCTCGTTCCTGCGTGGTCTCGTGGCGTCGATCAACCCGTGCGCGTTCGTGCTGCTGCCCACGTACCTCATGTACTTCCTGCGGATGGAGGGCGCGCAGCCCGGTGGCCAGCGGGCGTCGATCCGCCGCGCGCTGGTCGTGTCGGGGGCGGTCACGGCGGGCTTCATGGCCGTGTTCGTCGTGGTCGGACTGGTGTCCGAGTACGTCACCGGCTGGATCGAGTCGAATGCGAAGTACGCGACCGTCGTGGTCGGGTCCGGCTTCGTGGTGCTCGGCATCGCGATGCTCGCCGGCTACCGACTCCCGTTCTCGACCCCGCGGATCGGCCAGGTCGGTGGGGGGCGCGACACCGTGCTCGCGATGGCGGGCTACGGCGTGGCGTACGCCGTCACGTCGATCAGCTGCACCCTCCCGCTGTTCAGCACCACCTTGTTCGGCAACGTGCAGCAGGGAGGGTGGGGCAGCGGTCTGGCCCACGTGGTGGCGTACGGCCTCGGGATGGCGCTCGTGCTCACCTCGCTCACGATCGCGCTCGCTGCGGCGAACACCACGCTGCTGCGCGTGCTGCGAGCGGGGTCGCGCCACGTCGACCGCATCTCGGCGGTGTTCGTCCTGCTCTCGGGGCTGTACCTGCTGTACTACTTCTGGGTCGTCGACGTGAACGAGCGTTCGTCGGGTGTCACGGACCGGATCGACGCCCAGCGGACGCGTCTCCAGGTCCAGCTCCAGGACCGCTGGCAGCTGGTCGCCCTCGTCCTGGCGGCGGTGGTCGCGGCGGGTGCGGTCTACGCGTGGCGACGGCCGTCGCCGACGCCGCTGGCGCCGGGCGCCGACGAGCCCGATCGCGCCACCGATCAGCCGATCGCATAGCTTCGGCGACCATGGCTGAAGACGACCGCATGCGTGCCGCCGACGTCCCGGTCCGTCCCGCTGCGACGGTGATGCTCGTGCGCGACGGGTCGGACGGGCTCGAGGTCTTCATGCTCCAACGCACGCTCTCGGCGGCGTTCGCGCGTGGGCAGTACGTGTTCCCGGGCGGCAAGGTCGACGACGCCGATCACGCCGACGAGTTCGAGCCGATCTGCGACGGCCTCGACGACGCGACGGCGTCGTCGAGGATGGGGATGCCGTCCGGCGGTCTGGCATGGCTGGTCGCCGCGGTGCGCGAGGTGTTCGAGGAGGCCGGCGTGCTGTTGGCGCGCCGCGCCGACGAGACGTCGGTCGTGTCCTTCGACGACGAGGCGGTGGCCGAGCGCTACAACGCGGCCCGGCACGCGATCCACGACGGTGAGCGGTCACTGGCCGAGCTGTGCCGGGCCGACGACCTGCGGCTCCTCGTCGATCGCATCCATCTCGTCGATCGCTGGATCACCCCGGTCGGTGAACGTCGTCGGTTCGACACCCGCTTCTTCGTGGCAGCGGCGCCGCCGGAGCAACACCCGTTGCACGACGACAAGGAGACGATCGCCAGTCGCTGGGTGCGGCCCGACGACGCCATCCGGCTGTGGCGGGACGGCGAGCTGCAGATGTTCCCACCGACGGTCGCGTCGCTCCAGTTCCTCGCTCGGCACGCCTCGGCGTCCGAGGCGGTGCTCGCGGCCGAGGAGGCCGGCGTGCCCGGCGTGGTGCTCCCGCGCATCGTGCTCGACGACGACGGTCGCCTGGTCGGCATCAAGCGTCCGGGCGACGACGGCTACGACGAGGTCCCGGTCCCCGAATTCGTGATCGGTCGCTGACCGGTCAGTCGGGCGCGGTTGCGTTCGCGTCGGCGTCGTCGAACGCAGCGTTGACGGCGTCGAGCAGGCGGGCCGAGCAGCCGGCCATGTCGACGTCGCCGGTCGCGGGCGGCGCGATCTCGTCGATGAGACGTGCGGCGATCGCGCGGAACGCATCGGCGGCGGCGCCCTCGCCGTCGAGCGCGATCGGTGCACCGGCGTCGTTGCCGGCGGCCACGGACGGCTCGATCGGGATCTGGCCGAGCAGGGGAACGCCGACCGACTCGGCGAGCGCGGCGCCGCCGCCGGCGCCGAACAGCTCATAGCGCTCGCCGTGGTCGCATTCGAACGCGCTCATGTTCTCGATCACGCCGATCACGGGCAGGAAGCTGCGGCTCGCCATGTCGGCGGCCCGCTGCGCCACCTTCTGCGCGGCCAGCGCCGGCGTGGTGACGATCGCCATCATCGTGCGCGGCAGCAGGCGGGCGAGGCCCATCTGGACGTCACCCGTGCCGGGTGGCATGTCGATCAGGAGGTAGTCGAGGTCGCCCCACGCGACGTCGGCGAGGAACTGTTCGACCGCCTTGGTGAGCATCAACCCGCGCCACATCAGCGCCGTCGACTCGTCGACGAGGAATCCCGTCGACACGACCTCGAGCTCGCCGGCACCGACCTGTTTGCGGTTGGGGACGATCTTCGGCTTGTCGGAGCCGTCGATGCGCTCGGCCTCCATCCGGTCGCTGATCCCGAGCAGGCGGGGGATCGAGAACCCCCAGATGTCGGCGTCGAGCACCCCGACCCGGTGGCCCCGGGCCGCGATCGCCGTGGCGAGGTTGGCGGTGACCGAGCTCTTGCCGACACCGCCCTTGCCACTGGCGATGGCGACGATCTGGCAGTCGGTCGGGATGGCGGTCTCCGGGGCGTCGCGCTGGGCGGCGCGCCGGGCCGTCGACATCGTCTGCGACCGCTCCTCCGGGGTCATCTCGCCCCACTCGATCTTGACGTCGCGGACACCCGGGTGGAGGCGGAGCCGGTCGATGACGTCACGTTTGATGTCGGCACGCAGCGGACACCCGCCGATCGTGAGCTTGATCGTGACCGTGACGTGCCCGTCGTCGGCGACGACGACGTCGGGCACCATGCCGAGCGTGACGATGTCGGCGCCGAGTTCGGGGTCGACGACGGCCCGCAGGACCCCGAACACGTCGTCGCGCGACGGTGGTGGAACGGTCTGCTGATCAGCCATCGACACATTTTACCGGCGAACGCCGTGTAATCTCTCCTCATGGCGCCGATACCGGATCACGAGACGTCCGGGCCGCCCGCGAGCGGTTCCGTCGATCCGGCCGCGCGCCTCCAGCTGTTCAAGGTGCTCGGGGACAACACCCGCTACGCGATCTACCTCGAGCTCGCTCGCGCGCCCCGGCCCCTCACGACCGCCGAGATCGCCGGCACGCTCGATCTCCACCCGAACACCGTCCGGCCGCACCTCGACCGCATGCGCGAGGTCGAGCTCGTGTCGGTCGAGTCGTCGGGGCGTGGCGACGTCGGGCGACCTCAGCACCGCTACGCGCTGTCCGACTCGGCGCCGTCGCTCGGGCTCGAACCCCCGGTGCTCGCCTCGCTGGCCAGGATGGTGCTCTCGCTCGCCGAGCGGCTCGGTGCCGGCCCCGACGACGCCCGCGCCGTCGGCGAAGGCGAAGGCGCCGCGCGTGCCACCCCGTTCGTGTCGGCGCCGTCGTGTCTCGAGGCGCTCGTCTCCGACCTCGACCGCCTGGGCTTCGACCCGGTCGTCGGCGACGACCCGGCCGACCCCGACGCCGCCGTCGTGGCCTTCGCCAACTGCCCGTTCGGCGAGTTCGCCGAACGGCACCCCGACCTCGTCTGCAGCCTCCACCACGGACTCGTCAACGGGTTCGTCGACCGCATGGGCGACGCTCGCGTGGCCGAGTTCTGCACCGTCGCCGCCCGCACACCGTGCCAGGTCACCCTCGCGGGGGTCTCCTGACGCGCCCCTGGCGGCGTGGCCGGTCGCCGATACACTGAACACAACGTTTCGCCGAAAGGACCGAACATGATCACCCTCACCGACACCGCCGCCGTCAAGGTCCAGGAGCTCCTCAGCGCGGAAGGCGCCGAAGACCTGGCGCTCCGTGTCGCCGTGCGCCCGGGTGGCTGCAGCGGGTTCTCCTACGAGATGTTCTTCGACGGCGACATCGCCGCCGACGACGAGCAGGCCCAGTACGGCGACGCCGTCAAGGTGGTCGTCGACCCGGCGTCCGCCCAGCTGCTGCAGGGCGCCACGCTCGACTACAAGGACGGCCTCGACCAGTCCGGGTTCTCGATCACGAACCCCAATGCCACTCGCACCTGCGGATGCGGGCAGAGCTTCTCCTGAACTGAGGCCCCGGGCGCGCCGCCCGCGGACGTCCTCGCACCGTCACCATCCGTGCTGACGCGCGCACGTGTTGAGAAACTGTTGCACTCCCTTGACGCGGGTTGCCGACCCCGCGATCCACTGAGAGTGTGACAGCCCATGGCCTCGCCAGTTCGACGTGATGCGCGCCGCTACCGGCGCCGGATCCTCACCATCGGTGGGGTCGCGTTCGGGCTGCTGTTCGTGATCGGTGCCCCGATCTACCTCGACCGGGTCGAGGGCGACCTCGACCAGCGGGTGCCCGACGAGCTCGCCGACGCCGGCTTCGGCGGCCTCACGGCGAGCTTCGACGGCCAGGACGGCACCATCTCCTGCGAGTCGCCGCTTCCGGACCCCGAAGCCGCTCGCCAGGCGGCGTACGACGTGTGGGGAGTGCGGGCGATCGAGCTCGATCGGTCGTGTCGGGTCAACGCCGCGGCGGGCGACGAGCAGGCCGCGACCGCATCGGCCGCCACCGATGCGCCGACGCCATCGACGACCGTGCCGGCATCCACGACCGCCGCGACGGTCACGACCGTCGCCGAGACCGCACCGACGTCGACGCCGCTCGACTTCGACACCGTCGCCTCCGCCGTGTCGGGCAGCCCCCAGCTCGCCCTCCTCGGTGTATTGCTCCAGGAAGCCGACATGACCGCTGCGCTGAGCGACCCTTCGGGCGACCCGGTCACCTTGTTCGCACCCACCGACGAGGCGTTCGAGGCGCTCCCCGCCGACGTCCTGGCCGAGCTGCGGGCCGACCCCGAGCGGCTCGGGCTGCTGCTGTGGCATCACGTCGTCGACGGCGAGCTCCGGCTCGCCGACCTCACCGACGGGCCGCTCGACACGATCGAGGGTGGCACGGTCGACGTCGCCGTGACGCCCGAGGGCACCACGATCGACGACGCCCCGATCAGCGTCCCCGACCTCCTCACCGGCAACGGGGTGGTCCACGTCGTCGACGCGGTGCTCGTGCCCGCCGGGTTCGAGGTGACCGACCCGCAGCCAGCCGCATCGGTCAACGCCGCGCTCACCGGCGGGCGGATCGAGCTGACGGGTGTCGTGGCCAGCGAAGCCGTCAGGGCGGTCCTCGACACCGCCGCCGGGTCGGCCGTCACCGACACCTTGACCGTCGATCCCGACACCGGGCTCGACGGTGCGACCGCCGACGATCTCGCCGCCCTCATCGCCGTCATGCCCGCGAACCTGCTGAACGGCAACGCGGGCTTCGACGGCGAGCGTCTCTACCTCGCCGGCACCTACCGCACCGAGGAGAGCCGCGCGGTCGTCGACGACGTCGCGACCGCGCTCGACGTCACGGCCGATCTCGAACCGCCGCCCGCGGCGACCGAGGAGGACGCCGGCGATCTCGAGGCCGAGCTGAACGCCTTCGTCGCCGAGAACCCGATCCTGTTCGAACCCGGCTCGGCGACACTGTCGGAGTCGTCGATCCCGGTCATCGACCAGCTCGCCGTGCTCGCGCAGCAGTTCGAGGGGATCTCGATCGTGGTCGAGGGCCACACCGACAGCGACGGCAGCGCCGACCAGAACCTGCAGCTCAGCCGGATGCGTGCGTTCACCGTCCAGCAGGCCCTGATCGAGCGTGGCCTGGCCGAAGCATCGGTGACGTTCGAGGGGTTCGGGAGCCAGCAGCCGATCCTCGTCGACGGGGTCGAGGACAAGGTGGCGAGCCGACGGGTCGAGTTCCGGGTCGAGACCTCGTGATGCGGCGACCGTCTGCGAACATGGGCCGAGTCCGTTGCCCGGCCGGTGACCGACCGGCGCCCAGCCCCATGACCGACGAGATCGACGAGATGACCGACCAGACGACCGACCAGACGGCCGACCGGACGAACGGGGAGAGGTGAGCCGCCGATGCCGTACACGCTGATGAAGGCGCTGCTCTGGCTGGTGCTCGCGCTGATCATCGGATTCTTCGTCGGATGGGCGCTGCGCAGCCTGATCGCGCAGCGGCAAGTGGTGCGCGCCCGGAGCCAGCGCGTCGACACCGCCGAGGTCGAGCGGTTGCGGGGCCGGGTCGCCAACCTCGAATCGGTCGTCGCCGAGCGCGATCGGCTCGCGGCCGAGGTCGAGTCGCTGCGATCGGCGGCCGGACCGCCGCCCGCCGCTGCTCGCGCGACGGTGGCACCCGCGCCGATCGACACCGCGGTGCCACCGGAGCGTGATCGCGACGGGGCTGGTGGTGATGGGCCTGGTGCTGGCGTCGAGGTCGGTACGTCGGGCGAACCGCCGACCACGCCGACCTCGCCGGAGCCTGCACCGTCCGAGGCCGCGGGCGCCCCCGCCGACGGCGCGCCCGACGACGACGCCGGGTCGGTGCCGTCGACACCGGACGTCGCCGCTGCGGCGACCGTGCTCGGCCATCGGATCGAGCTCGACGACCTCAAGGTCATCGAAGGCATCGGCCCGAAGATCGAAGAGCTCTGCCACGGCATCGGGATCCGCACCTGGGTCGATCTCGCCGGCACCGAGGTCTCGCTCCTGCGCACGATGCTCACCGATGCCGGCGCGCGCTACAAGATGCACGACCCGACGACGTGGCCGCGACAGGCCGAGTTGCTGGCGACGGGCCGCTGGCACGAGTTCGTCGAGTTCACCGCCGCCCTCGAGCGCGGCAAGGCACCGCGGGGCTGACCGTGGCGCCCGACCCGGCCGGTACTGCGGCCGCCGCCACGCCCGACGTGGCGTTCACGGTGAACGGGGCCGAGACGTCGGTGCCGGCGCACGGTTCGCTCCTCGACGCGCTGCGTGAACACCTCGGCCTCCGGGGCGCGAAGGACGGCTGCAGCCCGCAGGGCCAATGCGGGTGCTGCACCGTGTGGGTCGACGGCCAGCCGCGGGTCGCGTGCGTCACCCCG
>JAUHYJ010000854.1 GCA_030425785.1 Acidimicrobiia bacterium
GCACGAGGCAGCGGTCGCCGTCGCCAAGCGGGAAGGTGTCGGTGGCGAGGAAGTGCGCGGTCATGCCCTGCAGCGGCATCGCTGCGGCGACCTCGTCGGACGTGCCGGTCGGCACCTTCATCACGGCATCGGCCGGGACCGCGACGCGCTCGGCGTACGAGCCCGGGCACGTCGCCCACGCGACCCGGTCGCCCACCGCGTACCCGCTGACGCCGGCCCCGACCTCGATCACGGTGCCCGCGCCCTCGAGGCCGAGCACGTACGGCAGCTCGACGGCATACAGACCCGATCGCTGGTACGTGTCGATGAAGTTGAGGCCTGCAGCGGCGGTCTCGACGACGAGCCGGCCGTCGCCGGCGGCCGGGTCGGGAAGGTCGCGCCACTGCATGACCTCCGGTCCGCCGGTCGTGTCGATCTGGATGCCCTTCATGACCGCGACCCTACGTCAGTGCCGAGCAGCGGACGCTCGTCGCCACCCTCGAGCAGGCGATCGACGACGTCGTTGCGGAACGTGCCGTCGGGGTCGAGACGGTGGGCGAGCTGCCCGAACCGCTCGACGCCGCGGAGTCGGGCGCCGATCGTCGACGCCGGCATGGCCGACAGCTTTCCCCAGTGCGGCAGCGGCCGCCACGCGTCGAGTGCGGCCTCGATCTCCGGCAACAGGGCGGCGACGCCGGCCGGATCGTTCCGCCAGGTCAGGTGGATGGCGAGCTGCGGGCCGCGGGACATCGGGCTCAACCAGTGCTCATCGGCGGCGACGGCGCGCACCTCCGACACGAGCAGGAGCGGGGCGAGTCGGTCGCCGAGCGCCGCCATCGCCGTCATGGCGTCGGGCCCGTGTTCGAACGGCACGAAGTACTCGGTCTGCAGCTCGTCGCCGTGACTCGGGGTGTGGTCGAGCCGGAAGTGTGGCAACCGTGTGTGCCAGGGGCCGGCCCGACCGAGCTGTGACGTGCACGCGTCGGCAGCGACACCGGGGAGCGGGTGGCGCTCGGCGAGCGCCGGCGTCGCCCCGAGCCAGCTCGGCAGGACGCCCTCTGGTGTGCCGGTTCGCCGCTTGACCCACACCTGGTCGATCGTGTCGTCGCGCCAATCGGTGAACAGGCTGACGCTGTACGCCATCGACATGAGCTCGTCGAGGTGCGCTGCGGCCGTGGCGACGGGCAGCGACTCGTAGACGTTCTGGGCGACCTCGAAGGAGGGCTCGGTCCGCAGCGCGAGGCGGGTGACCACTCCGAGCGCCCCGAGGGCGACCACGCAGCCGGCGAGATCGTCACCGCCGCTGCGGGCGTCGATGGCGGCGAGGTCGCCGGTCGCCGTGACGAGTTCGACCGCGACGACAGCTGCCGACAGCGCCGGATTCGCGGCCCCCGAACCGTGGGTCGCGGTCGCCACCGCGCCCCCGACGGTGACGTGCGGGAGCGAGGGCAGGTTGTGGAGGGCACGGCCCTTCCGGTCGAGCACCTCGGTCAGCTCGCCGTAGCGGACGCCGGCACCGCACCACGCCAGCTCGCCGTCGACCTCGATCGGCGTGTCGAT
>JAUHYJ010000179.1 GCA_030425785.1 Acidimicrobiia bacterium
GCGCCTTCGATTTGTGGAAGAAGAGGCCGAGCGGGCAGCCGATTACAACAAGGTAGCCCACCTGCGCTACAACGACCAGGCGTTCCTCGGCTCGGTCACCCAGCCCGAGCGGGCTCGCGACTCGGTCGAGATGGCGCGGCTCGCGTTCGGCGACGCCTTCACGGATGCCAACTGCGTGGTGATGGGCAACGTCAACGTGAACTCGCCGCTGGTCTGGGACAACGCCATGACCGGTGCGATCCGCGCCTACGCCGAGGCCAACCAGGGGTCGGTGATCGTGCCGTTCATCCTCGGCGGTGCGATGGGCCCGGTGACCCTCGCCGGTGACATCGCCCAGGCGCACGCCGAGACCATGGTCGGGGTCGCGCTCACCCAGCTCATCCGCCCCGGGTCGCCCGCGATCTACGGCAACTTCCTGTCGTCGATGGCGCTGCGGTCGGGGTCGCCGACCTTCGGGACGCCCGAGCCGGCGATCGGGTCGCTGGTGGTGGGCCAGCTGGCCCGCCGCGTCGGACTGCCGTTGCGCTGCGCGGGTGCGTTCACCGCCTCGAAGATCCCCGACGGCCAGGCGATGGCCGAGTCGACGATGTCGATGATGTCGGCCGTCTTGTGCGGCACGAACTTCCTCCTCCACTCCGCCGGCTGGCTCGAGGGGGGACTGGCGATGGGCTACGAGAAGTTCGTGATGGACGTCGACTTCTGCGGCGCGCTGCACCGCTACCTCGAGGGGGTCTCGCTCGACCCCGACGAGTTTGCGTTCGACGGCTTCACCGAGGTCGGTCCCGGCAAGCACTTCTTCGGGTCGCAGCACACCCTGCGGCACTACGAGACGGCGTTCTACGACAGCCCGACGGCCGACAACACCAGCTTCGAGCAGTGGCGCGACGCCGGAGAGTCGCGGGTCGAGGAGCGAGCGGCATCCCTGGTGGCGGCGACCCTGGCCGACTACGAGCCGCCACCGATCGACGAGGCCGTCGATGCCGCGCTGCTCGACTACATCGCCCGTCGCAAGTCGAGCACGGAGGACATGTGGTACTAGCCGATCGCACGAGGACCGGACCGGGCCGGCCGGGCCGCTCCTCGCGCGCACGAACGGGGGGACGGTGAGCGACGATCCGCTGCTGCAGCCGTACGAGTTCAAGCATCTGACGTTGCGCAATCGGGTGTTCTCGTCCGCGCACGAGCCCGCCTACTCCGAGGACGGGATGCCGAAGGACCGCTACCGTCTCTACCACGTCGAAAAGGCCAAGGGCGGCATCGGTCTCACCATGACCGCCGGCTCGGCCGTGGTCGCCGAGGACAGCCCGCCGGCGTTCGGCAACCTGCACGCCTACAAGGACGAGATCGTGCCGTGGATCCGCCGGATGACCGACGACGTCCACGAACACGGCGCAGCGTGCATGATCCAGATCACCCATCTCGGCCGCCGCACCGGTTGGGCACAGGACGACTGGCTGCCGGTGGTCGCCCCGTCGCCACTGCGCGAGCCGGCGCACCGGGCGATCCCGAAGGCGGCCGAGGACTGGGACATCGACCGGATCGTCGGCAAGTACGCTGACGCCGCCGAGCGGATGCAGGCCGGCGGGATGGACGGCATCGAGATCGAGTCCTACGGCCACCTGTTCGACCAGTTCTGGTCGCCGGTCACGAACCGGCGCACCGACGAGTACGGCGGGGGACCCGATCACGACCTCGACGGTCTGATGACGTTCGGCTGGCGGGTCCTGCGCGCGGTCCGCGAACGCGTCGGGCCCGACTTCATCGTGGGGTTGCGGATGGCGATCGACGAGCGGCTCGCCGGAGGCATCGACACGCCCGTCGGTCTCCGGATGCTCCGGAAGATCGAGGACGAGGGGCTGATCGACTTCGTGAACGTGATTCGCGGCAACGTCGCCGACGAGGTCGCCCTCACCGAGGTCATCCCGATCCACGGCATGGCCTCCGTGCCGCACCTCGACTTCGCCGGCGCCGTGCGGGAGCACACCGACCTGACCGTGCTCCACGCGTCGAAGGTCGACGAGGTCGCGTCGGCCCGACATGCGATCCGGGAGGGCAAGGTCGATCTCGTCGGCATGACCCGTGCCTTCATGGCCGAGCCACACCTGATGACGAAGGTGATCGAGGGGCGTGAGGCCCAGATCCGGCCGTGCGTCGGTGCGACCTACTGCCTCGACCGCATCTACGAGGCCGGCGAGGCGCTGTGCATCCACAACGCCGCCACGTCGCGCGAGCAGACGATGCCGCACGACGTGCCACGGGCGGTCACGGCCCGTCGGGTGGTGATCGTGGGGGCGGGCCCGGCCGGGCTGGAAGCCGCGCGGGTCGCCGGCGAACGGGGTCATGCGGTGACGGTGATCGAGGCGATGCCCTGGGCCGGCGGGCAGTTGCAGCTGGCGGTGCGCAACCCTCGCCGTGCCGACCTGCGCGGCATCGTCGACTGGCGCGTCGCCGAATGCGATCGGCTCGGCGTCGAGATCCGCTACGACACGTTCGGCGACCCCGACCTGATCGGCGGGCTCGACCCCGACGTCGTGATCGTCGCCACCGGTGGCCAGCCGATGCCGCCCGAGTTCGAGGCGGGCGCCGATCACGTGGCGACCAGTTGGGACGTGTTGGCCGGTGACGTGACACCGCGCGGCGATGTGCTGTTCTACGACGACAACGGCACCCATTCGGCGCTGTCGGCCGCCGAGATGATCGCTCGCTCCGGGGCGCGGCTCGAGATCGTCACCCCCGAGCGCATGTTCGGCATCGAGGTCGGCGGCATGAACCACGTGCCGTACGCCCGCGCCTTCAACGAGACCGACACGCGCATCACCCTGCACCAGCGGGTGCTCGCCGTGCGTCCGGAGGCCGGGCGGTGGTGCGTCGAGCTCGGCAGCGACCACACGACCCATCGCGCCGTCCGCCACGTCGATCAGGTCGTGGTCGATGTCGGTGTGGCCGCCTTCGACGGGCTGTACCACGAACTCCGGCCGTCGTCGACCAATCTCGGCGCCGTCGACCACGGCGCCCTGATGGAGGGTCGTCCGCAGTCGCTCGTCCGCAACGAGGCTGGTGCGTTCCAGCTCTTCCGCATCGGCGATGCGGTCGCGAGCCGCAACGTCCACGCCGCGGTCTACGACGCCCTCCGCCTCGTGAAGGACCTCTGAGCTGGGCGCCCTGCCGGCCACGATGCGCGCCGCGCTCCTGACGGCGCACGGCGGGCCCGAGGTGCTCGTCGTGCGCGACGACGTGCCGGTTCCGGTGCCGGCCGACGACGAGGTGCTGATCCGAGTGCGCGCGTGCGGCGTCAACAACACCGACATCAACGTGAGGGTGGGGTGGTACAGCAAGTCGGCGACGGGTTCGACGGCCGACGGTGCCGAGGCGTCCACGGCCGCCGACGACGCCGGGTGGGGCGGCTCGGCGTTCGAGTTGCCGCGCGTCCAGGGCGCCGACCCCGTCGGACGGATCGTGGCGGTGGGTTCGGGCGTCGACGAGGCGAGGTTCGGCGAGCGGGTCGTCGTCGACCCCTGGGTCCGCGACCCCGACCACCCCGACGACCGGACGCTCGCCGGATACCTCGGTAGCGAGCGCGACGGCGGCTTCGCCGAGTACTGCGTCGTCCCGGCCCGCAACGCGTACCCGGTGACCGCCGACGTATCCGACGTCGAGCTCGCCGGTCTCGCGTGCTCGTGGTCGACGGCGATGCACATGCTCGACCGGGTCCGGTTGGCCCCCGGCCAGCGTGTCGCCGTCACCGGCGCGTCGGGCGGGGTCGGTTCGGCGCTGGTGTCGCTGGCAGCCATCCGGGGTGCCGACGTGACCGCCGTGGCGGGCCGCGACAAGCTCGACGCCGTCGCCGGGCTCGGTGCGCATCACCTGGTCGCACGCGACGCCGACGACGTGCCGGCCGCCGCGCTGGCGTCGGCCGGCGGAGCGTTCCACGTCGTCGCGGACGTGGTCGGCGGCAGGGATGCGATGGGCTGGATCGACGCGCTCGAACGCGGTGGGCGCTACGTGACGTCGGGGGCGATCGCCGGACCGATCGTCGAGATCGATCTCCGGACGCTGTACCTCCACGATCTCGAGCTGTACGGCGCGACGGTGTTCGAGCCACGGGTGTTCGCCGAGCTGGTCGAACTCGTCGAGCAGGGCTGTGTCCGACCACCGATCGCGGCCACGTACCCGCTGGAGGAGATCCACGCCGCGCAGGAGGCGTTCGGCCGGAAGTCGCACGTCGGAAAGATCGTGGTGACGCTCTCCGCCCCGGTGTGACTCGTCGCGCCGGTCGTCAGTCGCGGCGGAACGTCCAGACCCACAGCCCGTGCAGGTCGCCGGTGGCGGCGCGCACCGCGTCGGGGTAGCGCCCGAACGCGGGGTGCGACGCGTGCTGCACCTCGCGGTACGGCACCTCGACGCAGTCGACGACGCCGAACCCGACATCACGGCACGCCCGTAGCCACGTCGAGGCAGGATGGAAGTGGTTCCGCACCCAGGGCAACGGTTCGCCGAGACGGAATCCGAAGAAAGCCTGGCCGCCGAGGGCGCGCGCGTCCGGGTGCGGGTCGGCGACGACGACGGTCCCGCCCGGTCGGATCACCCGGCGGAACTCGCCGAGCGCGATCGTCGGATCGGGGAGGTGGCAGACCGCCAGCGAGCTGACGATCACGTCGATGTGCTCGTCGGGGTAGGGGAGGGCAGCGAACTCGGCGAGGTCGAATCGCCCCGACGGCACCTTCGCCTGCGCGATCGCCAGCATCTCGGCCGACTGGTCGAATCCGATCACCTCGGCACCGCGCTCCGCGAGCAGCGCGGCGTTGCGCCCGGTGCCGCACCCCGCGTCGAGTGCGCGCACGTCGGCGTGGACGAGCCGGTCGAGGATCGGGATCGTCACCTGCTCCTCGACCGCGATCAGCGGGTTGTGGCCGTCGTAGTGTTCGGACCACTGCGCATACCCGCTCAGGAGGTCGCGCTCGGTCGGATCGAGGACGATGTCGAGCAGGTCGTCCGGGTCGCCCGCGAGCACGTCGACGAGCTCGCGACGTCGCTGCTCGTTGACGTCGCCGTCGCGATACCAGTTCCGCAGCAGTGCGGCGCCGAGCGTCCCCGCGACGAGGTGCCGCACCGTGATCGACGAGCCCATGGATCGACGGTACCAACCTCGGTCGGACGGTCCGGTCCGGGTTCGGCCGGCAGCGCTTCAGGCGGTCGTGCTCGCGTCGGCGATCCGCGCGTCGAGCTGGTCGAGCCACGTGTCGAGCGCTCGCCCGAGGCGGGTGCGCTCGCCCGTCGCGAGGAGGTCGACGACGAGCCCGGTGAAGGTCGCCTTCGCGATCGACGCCTCGACGGCGGCGACGTCGGCGGGCACGCCGACGGCGATCAGGTGGTCCTCGATGTTGAGCCGCCAGATGCCGACCTGCTCGGCCCGGACGCGACGTGGCAGCCCGCCGTGCGTCGCATCGATCGCGACGGCCTCGATGCCGAGCCGGGCGAGCGCCAGGTTGGTACGCGACGCGTTGAGCCAGCGCCACCACGACCGGAGGAGCTCGCTCTGGGTGAGGTCGGGGCGGCGCCGCAACCACCGTGCCTCGACCTCCTGTTGGATCTCGCCGGCCCGCCGGAGCGCAGCGACGACGATCTCGTCCTTCGTCCCGAAGTGGTGGGTGAGCGTGTTCACGCTGACGTCGAGGCCGGCGGCCATCGGCCGCAGCGACACGTCGGCCAGGCCGTGCTCGCCGAGGTACCGCACGACGTCGTCGAGCAGTTCGGCGCGGTGCTCGAGGTCGACCGTGCGGGCCATCGCGAAGCTCCCGGTCAGCTCCGCATGCGTTCACCGGCGGGATCGAGGACCGGCTCGTGCAACAGGGTGGCGGGACGCCGTCGGCCGATGATCTCGATCTCGAACTCGCCGGGTGCGTCCGCTGCGTCGATCACGTCCGCGGCCACGTAGCCGAGCGCGAGCGATCGCTCGCTGTAGTGGGCGTACCCGCCCGAGGTGACCCACCCGACCACCGACCAGTCCCCATCGCCGCCGCGGTGCCAGATCGGCTCGTCGCCGATCACGTCGGCCGGGTCGCCCGGATCGACGTCGACGTCGAAGTAGCTCAGGTACCGCGCCGGCCGATCCTGCCGCTCGAGCGCACCGCGACCGACGAACTCGTGGTCGAATCTCACGTAGCGGTCCATCCGAGCCTCGATCGGGGTGAAGATCGGCCGGTACTCGCGGAACCAGGTGCCGAACATCTTCTCGAGTCGCATCGAGAGCAGCGCCCGGACCCCGAACGGCCGGATGCCGAACGGCGCCCCGGCCGCCATGAGCGTGTCGAACACGTGGCGCTGGTACTCGGGTGCCATCCAGAGCTCGTAGCCGAGGTCGCCCGTGTACGTCATCCGGTTGACGAGGCACGGGGCCATGCCGACGTCGAAGCGCTGCACGTCCATGAAACGGAAGTGCTCGCCCGAGACGTCGTGGTGCGTGACGGCGTGCAGCACGTCGCGAGCGTTCGGCCCGGCCAGCGACAACCCGACCATCCGTTGGCCGATCACCTCGATCGTGCACGCAGCGTCGTCGGGCCGGTGTTGCAGGAACCACCGGTGGTGGCTCTCGGTCGCACCGAGCGACGAGAACAGTACGAACTCGTCGTCGCCGAGCCGGCAGACCGAGAACTCACCCATGATGTGGCCGTGCTCGTTGAGCATCGCCGTGAGGTTGATGCGGCCGACGTTCGGCAGACGGTTGGTGAACAACCCCTGCAGCCAGCCCGCAGCGCCGGAACCCTCGACCCGGAACTTCGAGAAGTTGCTGATCTCGGTGATGCCGACGCGCTCGCGGACCGCTCGCGACTCCTCGCCGATCAACTCGAACGCGTTCGATCGCCGGAACGTGACGTCCTCGACGGGCGGCTCGCCCGGCCGCTGGAACCAGAGCGGCGACTCGAGCCCGAAGTCGGCGCCCCACACCGCGTTCAGCTCGGTGAGCCGATCGTGGATCGGCACGGTCTGCAGCGGCCGGCCGGCGGGCAACTCCTCGTTCGGGAAGGTGATGCGGAATCGGCGTCGGTAGTTCTCCTCCGCCTTCACCCGCGTGTAGGGAGCCGTGGCGTAGTCCCCGAAGCGGGCGACGTCCATGCCCCAGATGTCGAACCCGGGCTCGCCGTCGGTCATCCAGTTGGCGAGCGCGAGACCGACCCCACCGCCCTGGCTCAGACCGGCCATCACGCCGCACGCCGTCCAGTAGTTGCGCAGGCCGGGCACCGGGCCGACGAGCGGATTGCCGTCCGGGGTGAACGTGAACGGGCCGTTGACGACGGTTTTGAGCCCGGCGGTCGCCATG
>JAUHYJ010000180.1 GCA_030425785.1 Acidimicrobiia bacterium
CGGCACCATCGTGATCACCCGCCCCGACGGCACCCTGCTGCGCCCACCCGACGCCGCCTGACCCATCCACCTTCGAGCCGGGGAGCCCGGCGAGCCGCAACCGCTCAGATTGCCGGCTACGAGTGCAGTTGTGTCGCGCCGGGCGGACGCTGATATGCGTGTGCCGTCCGACGGAGGCGGTCGTGTGGTTGCGTGGGAACTTGTGAGATCCGACGACAGTCCAACAACCATGCAGACGCCACTCGTCGCAATCGGAATTGCCGCCCTGACCGCGATCCTCACCGGGTGCGGCGACGGCGATGAGTACGGGACCGTCGACTCCGAGTTGGAGGAAGCCCGGGCGAAGTGGGCCGACGCGGAACTCTCCAACTACCAGTTGGTTGTCACGTCTGGCCCGAACCAGTTGACGGCGGACGGCTGCGAGTGGACGACCGTGGTCGAGAACGATGTCGTGACCAGCGCCGTCGTGACGCTCGGCTCCGAGTTCGGTTGTGAACCTGAGGAGTATTCGGTCGAGCGATTGCACGATCTGGTGGCGGACCTCCAGGCGGAGGTTCGGAGGTTCGACGCTTCCGAGTTCGGCAAGCACACCCTCGACGTGGACGTTGACGCACGAGGGGTCCCGGTCGCGATCGACTTCGACCTCGCAAACGGAGACGACGAGGAACTTGCCTATCAAGTGGACCTCACTCCGACCAGGTGATGAGCCGACCGGACCCGGCGACTGACAGGAGGTGAGCCGCACAGAACGTGCAACCGATCAGCCGAGCCGGGGCATCCGGTATCGGCACTTCTGCGCTCTGTGCAGGAGGGTCAGATTTGGAGTGCCCGGAGCGTCAGCAGGATCGCCGATTCGGGGTGCATCGGCGGCAGGTCGAGCCCGATGACGGCAAGCGCTCGTCCGGTGCGGACCGTGCCGTCGGCCAGCAGTGGCGACTCGCTGCGGGTCGGGCCGGGGCGCTCGCCGGGCAGGGGGAGGTGGCGGACGCGATAGCGCGTGGCGGGGTCGAGGCCGGGCAGGCGGATCGGTGGCGGCGTCAGGCTCGGCGAGGTCGCGACGCGGGCGATGCTCACGATCGCTTCGGACCGGTCGGCGGCGTACACACCGTGTGCGACGAACTCGGGCTCGGTGTCGAACCGCACGGCATCGCCGCCGTGCAGGAGCGGTCGCAACCGCCGATGCAGTGCGATCACCTCGGCCAACCCGTCGAGCCGTCGCTCGTCGAGGTCGAGCAGGTTCCACTCGACGCCGAGGTGGCCGAACAGCGCCGTCGCAGCCCGGAACGCGAAGCGATGGTGTCGGCCGGTCGTGTGGGCCGTCGGCGGCCCGATGTGGGCGCCCATCAGCTCGGGCGGGATGAGCATCGACGCGCCGCGCTGGATGGTCTGGCGTTCGAGCGCGTCGTTGCAGTCGCTCGTCCAGACGCGCTCGGTGCGGCGCAGGATCTCGTGGTCGATGCGGCCGCCACCCGACGCGCACGATTCGATCTCGACGCCGGGGTGGCGGGTGCGCAGCTCGTCGATCAGCCGGTACACGGCGAGGGTCTGCTCCCGCGTGCCCGCGGCACCGTCTGCGCCGCTGCCGCCGATGTGGTCGCGGTTCATGTCCCACTTGACGTAGGCGATGTCGTGGTCGGCGAGCAGGACGTCGAGCCGGCCGAGCACGTGGTCGAACGCGTCGTCGCGGGCGAGGTCGAGCACGAACTGGTGCCGCCCGAGCGGCGGGTCGTCGCCCGACGCCAGCACCCAGTCGGGATGCGCCCGGTACAGGTCGCTGTCGGGGTTGACCATCTCGGGCTCGACCCAGATCCCGAACTCCATCCCGAGGCCGGTCACGTGCTCGATCAACGGTGCGAGCCCGTCGGGGTAGACCTCGTCGGACACGACCCAGTCGCCGAGGCCGGACGTGTCGTCGCGACGCGACCCGAACCAGCCGTCGTCGAGCACGAACCGTTCGGCGCCGACCCGTGCCGCCCGGTCGGCCAGTGCCCGCAGCCGGTCGAGGTCGTGGTCGAAGTACACCGCCTCCCACGTGTTGACGAGCACCGGTCGCGGCCGGGTCGGGTGCTCGGGCCGAGCCCGCAGCCGGCGGTGGAACCGCTGCGTCGCTGCGGTCAGCCCGGTGTCGCTCCACACGGCGAGCACCTCGGGCGTGCGATACGACTGACCGGGCTCGAGCGACACCTCGCCGGGGTGCAGCAGCTCGCCGAACTGCAGGAGCCGTCGGCCGTCGGCCAGGCGGTCGGCGAGCCAGGCGTGGTTGCCGCTCCACGCGAGGTGCGCGCCCCACACCTCGCCGTGCCACTCGCCGAAACCGGGCGTGCCGGCGAACAGAAGAGGAGGCGTCTCGTGGGAGGTGCGGCCGCGGCGGTTCTCGGCGGTGTGCGCACCGTGTGGCCACGGGAGCCGGACCGGATGGAACTCGCGGGTCCAGCGACCGGTGAACGACCCGAGTTCGGCGGCACGCTCAGGCACCGGCAGGGTGATCGTGAGCGCATCGAGCAGGTACCGATCGGTGGCGCTCTCGTTGACGATCGTCGCCGCGACCGACAGCACCTCGGCCGCCTCGAACTCGACCACGAGACGCAGCTCGGCGTGGGCCTCTGCCGCCTCGACCGTCAACCGGTCGCCGTCCACCCGGTGACCGGCGGGGCGGAAGCGGGGCGCCCAGTGCGTGCCGCGGCGGCGATGGCCGAGCAGGCCGGGCCGCCCGGCGAAGCCGGCCGCGTGCTCGGGGACGACCGAGACCGGCGCGACGACGTCCGGTCCGCCGTACACCAGCGGTCGAGCGGGTGCGACCATGTCGCCGTCGTCGACGGGTGCGCCCCAATGGACGATCGCCGGCACACCCGCCGACACGTCGATCACGACGTCGAACCCGTTGCCCCGGAGATGGATCACGGCGCTCAGTCTGCACAGTCCGGCCGGCTTCGACACGATCGTTCGCCCGGGCGCCGTGCCGTCGAGCAGACTGGCCCGATGTCGGGGGCGTCGTCCGGTGGCGAGGTGCGGGTCGACCCGCACCTGGGCACGATCGTCCACGTGGTCGGCACCCGGCAGGCGCGCCCGAACCTGCCCGCCACGGGCTGCCCGTTCTGCGTCGGCGGTGTCGAAGCTCCCGAGCCGTACGACGTCCGGTGGTTCCCGAACCGGTGGCCGGCGATGCCGGGTGATCGTTGCGAGGTGGTGCTCTACACCCCCGATCACGACGCGACCTTCGCGTCGCTCGGACCCGACGGGGCTCGCCGGGTGATCGACCTGTGGGCCGAGCGGACCGCGGCGCTCGGGTCACGCGACGACGTCGAGTACGTGCTCGTGTTCGAGAATCGCGGTGCCGAGGTCGGCGCCACGATCGCCCACCCGCACGGCCAGATCTACGCGTACGACCACCTGCCGTCGCGGCAGCGTCGACGTCTCGACGCCGGTTGGCGACCCGACGACGCACCGGGCGACCGGGCCGTGCTCAGCCGTGACGGCTGGTCGGTCACCGTGCCGCACGCTCCGACGTTCCCGCTCGCCGTCGAGGTCGCGCCCGACGAACGGATCGCTGACCTGCCGACGATGACCCACGCGGCCCGCGACACGCTCGCGGCGGTCCTCGTCGACCTGCTCGGACGGTTCGACCTGCTCTACGACCGGCCGCTGCCGTACATGCTGTGGCTCAACCAGCAGCCGACGGGGGCGGCGTCTGGGTTCCACGACGCGTGGTTCAACATCGAGATCGTGTCGCCGTGGCGGGCGGCCGGGGTGCCCCGCTTCATCGCCGCCGCGGAGGTCGCGAGCGAGGAGTACTTCAACCCGGTCGTCCCCGAAGACGTCGCGGCCCGACTGCGCGAGCTCGGCTGATGCTGCCCGTCATCGGAGCACTGCGGCCGTGGGCCGACCCGACCGTCGTCGCACTGCACCGCCTCCCGATGCACGTGCCGTTCGACGGGTTCGACCGACGGTCGCTCGACGGCGACTGGTCGCTCGAGCTCTTCGACTCGCCCGACGCGGTGCCGGCCGACGCCATCACCGGCGACCGGGGCGGGGCGGTCATCGTCGCCGTGCCCGGCAACTGGACCCTCCAGGACCTCGGCGGGTTCGTCGACCTGCCGCAGTACACGAACGTGCAGATGCCGTTCCCGGGCCCACCGCCGCGGCTGCCCGACCGCAACCCGACCGGCGTGTATCGGCGGAGCTTCACGGTGCCGACGGCCTGGCGACGGCGCCGGACGGTGCTGCACGTGGGTGGGGCGGAGAGCGTGCACGCCGTGTACGTCAACGGCGAGTTCGCCGGGTACGGCACCGACAGCCGCCTGCCGAGCGAGTACGAGATCGGCCACCTGGCCCGGCCGGGCCGCAACGACCTCGCGATCGTCGTCGTGCGGTGGTCCGCGCAGAGCTACGTCGAGGATCAGGACCAGTGGTGGATGGCCGGTCTCCACCGCTCGGTGTGGCTCGAATCGCGACCGCGTGTCCACCTCGCCGATCTCCCGGTCGACGTCGACTACGACCCGGCGACCGGACGGGGCACGATTGCGGCCACGGCGCCGGTGCAGTGGGACGACGTCGACGGCCCGCAGGCGGGCTGGACGATCCGGGCGACCCTCACCGATCCGGCCGGACGGCAGGTCGGGCGCGAGCAGCAGGTCGACGTGCCGCACCGTCATCGGCGGCCGTATGTGTTCGGCGGCTTCACGGCGACCGCCCGCTGGGAGTTCTCGAAGGCACGACCGTGGAGCGCCGAGCGGCCCGATCGGTACGCGGTCTCGGTCGAGCTGTGCGACCCCTCGGGCCGCGTGCGCCACACCGAGGTCCAGCACGTCGGCGTCCGGCGTGTCGAGGTGCGCGATCGTGCACTGCTCGTCAACGGGCAGCCGATCTGGGTCTTCGGCGTCAACCGGCACGACCAGCACCCCGACCGCGGCAAGGCGGTCACCGCTGACGACATGCGCGACGACCTGCGCCAGATGGCCCTGCACAACATCAACGCCATCCGCACCGCCCACTACCCGAACGAGCACACCTTCGCCGACCTGTGCGACGAGCTCGGCTTCTACGTCGTCGCCGAGGCGAACATCGAGGCCCACGCCTACAACCGCAGCCTCGCCGACGATCCCGAGTACCGGGCGACCTGGCTCGAACGGGGCGCGCGGATGGTGCAGCGCGATCGCAACCACCCGTCGATCATCCTGTGGAGCCTCGGGAACGAGTCGGGCTACGGCACCTCGCACGAGGCGCTCGCCGGGTGGATCCGGCGCAGCGACCCGAGCCGCCCACTGCACTACGAGGAGGCGATCACCGTCGATGGGTGGGTCGACGGCGGACGCCTCGCCACCGATGTCGTCTGCCCGATGTACGCGTCGATCGACGCGATCCGGTCCTACGCCGAGGCGGGCGAGGGCGACCGGCCGCTGATCCTGTGCGAGTACAGCCACGCGATGGGCAACAGCAACGGTTCGCTCGCCGACTACTGGGACGTCATCACGTCGACCCCGGGGCTGCAGGGCGGGTTCATCTGGGAGTGGAAGGACCACGGGCTCCGACAGCGGCTCCCGGACGGCAGCGCGCGCCTCGCCTTCGGCGGCCAGTTCGGCGAGAGGCCCCATGACGGCAACTTCGTGGCCGACGGGCTGATGGGCTCCGACCTCGACCCGCACCCGGCGATGCGCGAGGTGGCGTGGGTCCATCGGCCCGTCACCGTCGAACGGGTCAGGGGCGGTTTGCGGATCGCGAACCGCCGGTCGTTCGTCGACCTCGCCGATCTGGGAGCCGACTGGGAGTTGCTCGTCGGCGACCGCGTCGCCGAGCGGGGGACGCTCACGGTGCCGCGGCTCGCCCCGCGCTCGGACACGGTCGTGCCGCTGCCGTGCGACGGCCGTCGCGGTGTGCTGACCGTGCGGTGGACCACGCGGCGTGACACGTGGTTCGCGTCGGCCGGCCACCTCGTCGCCTGGGATCAGGTCGTGCTCGGCTCACCGTCACGTCCGGCGCCGCCGACGGGCGGGCGGTCGCCCGACGAGCTGGTCCGGCCCGAGCTCACGATCTGGCGGGCGCCGGTCGACAACGACGGGTTCAAGCTGATGCCCGACCTCTCGCGCCGGATCGGCGTCGGCGGAAAGGCGCTCGTGCGTTGGCAGGATCACGGCGTCGACGCCCGGGCCGCGGATGAGCTGGTCGGGCACCGTGCCGACGTCGATCGCGCCGCCGACGCCACGACCTACCGCCACGTCGTCGACGTGCCCGATGCGTTCGCCGATCTGCCGCGGGTCGGCGTGGTGTTCCGTCTGCCCGGCCGATTCGACCGGGTCAGGTGGGCAGGGCGAGGCCCGCACGAGAACTACCCCGACCGCAACGCGAGCGCGCTGCTCGGCGTGTGGGAGCAGGCACCCGACGAGTCGCCGTACCTCGTCCCCCAGGAGTTCGGCCTCCGGACCGACTGCCGCTGGATCGAGGTCGTCGACTCGTCGACGGGTGAGCGGGTGCGCGTCGACGTCGTCGAACCATCCGTGATGCACGTCTCGGCGACCCACCACACCGCCGCCGATCTCTACGAGGCGCCGACGGCGACCGAGCTGCGCCGTCGTGACGAACTCGTCGTCCATCTCGACGTCGCCCATCGCGGCCTCGGCACCGCGAGCTGCGGGCCGGACGTGCTCGACCGCTACCGCCTCCCCGCCGGCCGGTTCGAGTTCGCGTACCGCGTCACCGTGCTCGACGGACCCAGCTGACCCGTGCGCCGCCGCCGGTTCCGAGCCGTCAGTCCGGTTCGGCGAGGAGTGCTTGCATCTCGGCCATCGCCGCGCGCCGTGCCCGTTCCATGAGCTCGGCGTCGTCCTCCTCGCTCGCGACGCCGACCCCCGCGTCGGGGTCGGGCGGTGCGAGCGGTGGGGTCTCGGCGAACCCGCTGCCGTGGCGCACGTCGGACGGCTGGAACTGGCCGCTGGCGCGGTCGACGGCGTGGCCGACGATGAGCTCCTCGACGAGCAGCACGTGCGCCGGGTGGTCGCGGTAGGCGCGCCACGCGGCCACGTCGTCGAACTCGGCGACGACCAGGAAGTCGTACGTCCCCTCCGAGACGCCGACGTCGCTGCCGTGGGCATGGTGCCGCAGCCCACGCACCTCTGTAACGAGGGCGTCGTAGGCCGAGCGGACGCGCTCGACATGGTCGGCGTCGACGTGATCGGCCCACCGGAACATCGTGACGTGACGGAACGGCACGCCGTCGACCTTAGGCCGGTCGTGCGTCGGCGGTGACGACCTCGGCGCCGGCCGCCGGTGCACAGATCCACACCCGTGCGGTCAACCCATCGTGGTGG
>JAUHYJ010000855.1 GCA_030425785.1 Acidimicrobiia bacterium
TCGGCAGCACGTGCGGCCCACGCCCCTCGTAGACGAAGTCGAGGTCGTCGGGTGGCCGGCAGCCGACACCGAGGGCGTAGAGGATGGTGTCGCGCTCGTTCCAGGTGTGGGTGATCGGTTCGGTCTCGAGGCCGACGAGATCGCCGTTGATGGGGAGCTTGTTCATGTTGGTCAGCCTTCTCGTTGGAGGATGTGGACGACGCAGACCGACCCGGCGCCGGCCATGTGGCAGAGCCCGGTCCGGGCGTCGCTGACTTGCCGGGCTCCGGCGTCGTGTCGGAGCTGCAGCGTGGTCTCGTGGATCTGGGCGAGGCCGGTCGGCCCGCCCGGGTGACCGCGGGCGGTGAGGCCGCCGTCGGTCGAGAACGGGATGCGTCCGCCGAGGCGGGTGGCGCCCTCGGCGACGAGGCGGTCACCCTCGCCGTCGCCGCAGATCCCGAGCAGCTCGTAGTAGACGAGCTCCTCGACGGGGAAGGCGTCGTGGACCTGCACGAGGTCGAGGTCGTCCGGGCCGAGGCCGGCTTGCTCGTAGGCGTCCCCGGCGGTGTCGCGAGTCATCTGGGCCGGACCGATGACCGCGCCGAGGAAGACGTGCCCGTCGGTGTACGTCTCGGAGCGCTGCTGGGAGGCGACGACCCGTACGAGCGGCCGCCCACCGGCCAGCCGCTCGGCGACCTCGCGGGTCGCGACGATCGCGGCCGCTGCACCGCCGCCGGCGGCGCAGGCCATCATCGACGTGTGGGGATACGAGATCATGGTCGAGGCCAAGACCTCGTCGGCGGTGACCTCGTGGTCCGCCTGGCGTTGTGCCATCGGGTTGGACCGGGCATGGTTCCAGTTCTTGGCGGCGATCTCGGCGAAGGTGCGCTCGGTGGTGCCGGCGTCGTGCATCCGTCGGGTCGCCCACATCGCGAAGAACGCGGCCGGAAGCATGATGTCCTCGGCGCCCATCCGCCGCCGCTTGCCGCCCCCGAGCCCGCGCATCCGGTTCATGTCGTCGAAGCCGAGCGCCATCGCCACGTCGACCCGTCCGCCACCCACGGCATGTACCGCTTCACCGAACGCACACGACCCGGTCGCCGATGCGTTCTCGACGTGGGTGACCGGGATGCCCGTCAGGCCGAACTCCTTCGCGATCGTGACGCCGCTGGTGACGCCGCCGCCCAGATAGCCGTTGTACAGGGCACCCACGTCACCGAACCCGATCCCGGAGTCGGCGAGCGCCGTGATGCCGGCGACGTCGGCCATCGATGCCGACGACAATCCACTGTTGTTGAACGGGTGCATCCCGACGCCGATGACGTACACGGGCCGGCCGAGTCGTGTCGCCATCAGCCGGCCGCCTCGAAGCGGAAGGTGACCAGTTGGTTCCCGTCGTCGTCTTCGCCGCCCGCGAGCTCCAAGAGGGCGGGCAGTTGTTCATTCTTCGGTGCCGACCCGTTGCCGAGCGCGGTGACGCCCTCGATCGCCCGTTGCCATCGCTCACGCGACGTCTGGTCCTTGAAGTGGCCGCTCGCTTTCCCAA
>JAUHYJ010000181.1 GCA_030425785.1 Acidimicrobiia bacterium
GCGCGATCAGCTTTCGTTACGCTACGTTACGTAAATGACCGATCGACGATACGGCGCCGTGGTGGCGCTGCGACTCCTGCCCGCCTGGCTGGCGCTCGATCGCGACGAGCGCAACCGACGGGCCGCACCGATGCTCGACATCGCGGCTCGATACGACGACGTCGACGTCGAGTGGTTCGACGCCGACGCGCTCGGCACCGGCCACACCGACTGGGTACTGTGCCGGTTCGATTCGCTCGATCGGTATCACTCGCTGTGGGAGGAGGTGCGCGACCTCGAGTTCTTCTCGCACCCGTTCGCCGAGATCACGCAGGTGATGCTCGGACTCCGCAACGGCTATCGGCGATTCGAAGCCGGCGCGCTGTGACGGGCCGGCCGCGTCGCGCCGAGACCGACCGCGCGATCACGGACGCGGCGCGAGCGCTCCTCGCCGAGGTCGGCTACACCGAGCTGACGATGGAGGACGTCGCACGCCGGGCCGGGGTCGGCAAGCCGACGCTCTACCGCCGGCACGACTCGAAGGCCGGGCTCGTCGCCGGCGTGCTCCGGGATTCGTTGGCGGGTGCGAACCCGACCGTGCCGGACACCGGCGACGTCGCCGCCGATCTCCGAACGCTGCTCGTGAATCTGTGCGCGGCCATCACCGGGACCGACTTCGGGGTCGCCGTGGCGGAGCTCGTGGCACCTGCGCAACGGGACCCAGCCGTCGCCGAAGCGTTCGGTGCCGTCGTCGATCGACGTCGGGAGGTCATCCGCGCCGTCGTGCAACGTGCGGACGATCACGACCGGTTACGGAGCTCCGACGTCGAGACCGCGATCGATCTCGCACTCGGGGGCGTCTACTACCGGCACCTCGTCGAACGCCGTGCACTCGACGACGCATTCGTGGACCACGTCGTCGCGACGCTGGTCGAGCCGAGCTGAGCACGGGTCCTCGACGCCGCCCGGGCGCTCAGCTCGCGGCCGCCACGATGGCGATCTCCATCTTCCATCGGGATTGAGCGAGAGCCGGCACGGTGACGAGCGTCGACGCCGCGAGGTGGCCGTCGAGAAACCGGTCGCGGGCGGCCATCACCGGGCCGAGTTGCTCACCGATGACGGCGTACGTGGTGACGCTGACGATGTCGGCGGGCCGCATGCCCGCCTGATCGAGCATGGCGCCGATGTTCGCCCAGACCACCTCGGCCTGCTCGCCGATGTCGTCGGGTGTCGTGCCATCAGGGGCGACCGGGACGACGCCCGACGTGTGGAGCCAGCGGGACGCACCCTCGGTCAGGACGGCGTGGGCATAGTTCGCAGCGGGTGGCGCGATCGATGTCGGGTTGACGCGACGATTCACGGCGCCAGTCTCGCGCCGACGGTTGACATCACAGCCCCTCGGCGAGGAGGCCGAACTGGCGGTAGACCTCTGCGGCGTCCCAGAAGCTGCGCACCTCGGTCACGACGCCGTCGCGCACGCGGAAGACGTCGACGCCCTCCATCATGATCCGCTCGCCGGTCGGCTCGGGCGCGATGTCGCCGTACGGGCCCGTGTGCGTCCCGAAGGTCCGCCACCACATCACGACGCGGTCGTCGCTACCGAAGAGTTCGAGGATCTCGGTCGACACGTCGTCGAACGCGCCGAAGTACCGGTCGACGTCCTCGCGCATCACGTCGACGGTCGAGCCCTCGAAGCCGGTCATGACGGTGACGGCGTCGGGCGCGACATACCGGTCGAGGGCGGTGCGATCGCCGGCGCCCCAGAGCTCGTGGTGGAACGTACTGATCAACTCGGTGGGGGTCATGTCGGGTCCTTTCCGGTCGTCGGTTCGGCAACGTCGACGAGTTCGCGCAGCACCCGTCGCATCTCGAGCGTGATCCGGTCCGCGCGCGAATGGAACTCGACCGTCGGGTCGAGCGGCACCGCCTTGCGCCGCAGCCGCTCGAGGATCGCGCGGTCCTCCGCGGCGACCGCCATCTGGAACGAGACGGCGTCCTCGACGTCGTCGGGGGTGTCGGCGATGTCGTTGCGGTAGTCCGTGACGAAGACGCGTGTGCGGCCGCGGTCGACGGGTTGGTGGCAGAAGCTGATCGTGAGCACCGCCTCCTCGTCGGGGTACGACAGCCGGAGGTAGACGTGGTGCGGGGCCGTGAAGATCCAGTAGGACTCGCGTTCGACGGTCCGGTGCCGCTCCTCGGGGTCGGACTCGGCGTGTGAATCGGCCAGCGCCTTGGTCCGGTGCCGATAGCGGACAGAGAAGCCGAAGCCGTCGCGTTCGACGTCGTAGTCGCCCACGAGGACGTCGGCCGGGTCGGCGAAGGTCGCCAGATGCAAGAACGCGAGGTGGCCGAGATCGAGGAAGTTGTCGGCCATCTGGGCCGCGCTCGCCCGCCATTCGACGACCGGGAGCGGGCAGTGCACGAACAACGGGTCGTCGTGCTCGGGAACGACGGGTAGGTCGACGAGCGGTTCGTCCGGAGCGATCCAGATCAGCCCCAGATGCTCCGTGACACCCCATGCGGCGCCACAGTTCGCCCGCGATGGGATGGCGCCGTCGCGGCCGAGCGCCGGGATCTCGACGCAGCGGCCGGCGCCGTCGAAGCGGTACCCGTGGTACGCGCACTGCAGCGAGCCGTCCACGACCGCACCGAGGCTGAGCGGCGCCAGCCGGTGCGGGCACGTGTCGCGCAATGCGGCGAGTCGGCCGTCGAGCCGGGCGACGCACCAGTCCTCGCCGAGCAGGCGCACGGGCAACGGCCCGTCGCCCGCCAGCTCGTCGACGCGCGCCACCGGGTGCCAACCGCGGCGGAGCGCCGGGTGTTCGTTGTCGAGCCAACCCGCCGGCGTGACGTCGGTGGACGTGATCGGTGCACTCGTCTCGGTGATGTCGGTCATGTCGGTGCTCCTGTGGTCAGTGCGAACGCAGGGGTGATCGCGGCCCGCCGCTCGACGGCGACCGGCACCGTGGCGGCGTAGTCGTGCATCGCCTCGAGGACGGGTCGGTACCGCTCGAACACGGCCGCTCGTTCGGGTGCTGCGGCGTGGATGCGGTGCTGCAGCTCGCGCGAGCGGCGGCCGGCCGCAGCTGCGTCGACGCGGGTGGATCGACCGGCGTCGTGGACGACCTCACCCGCGACGAGCACGGTGCGAACCGACTCGCCGTGCTCGGCGAAGACGAGGCTCCGCACGAGGGCATCGCCGTCCTCAGCGACATGGCGCTCACCGCCGAGCACGACGAGGTCCGCCCGAGCACCGACCTCGACCGACCCGGCGTCGAGCCCGAGGGCACGCGCGCCGCCGAGGCACGATCGCCAGACGTGGTTCGTCGTGGGCCAGTCGCGATGGTCGCCGTACAGCGTGTGGATCAGTGCCGCCAGCTTCATCGCGCCGAACATGTTCTGGTCGTCGTTCGACGCCGCGCCGTCGGCGCCCAGGCCGAGGTGGACGCCGCTGTCGGCCAGCTCGCCGAACGGCATCAAGCCCGAACCGCAGCGCAGGTTCGACACCGGGTTGTGCACCAGGGTCACGCCGGCGGATCGCACGGCGGCGTACTCGTCGGCGTCCATCCAGACGGCGTGGGCGAGGCTCAGGTGGCCGTCGAGCAGACCGAGGTCGTCGAGGGTGTCGACCATCGAACGGCCGTACCGCAGCCGGGTCGCGACGACTTGGTCGCGCGTCTCGAGGGCGTGCGTGTGCACGGGGACGCCCGTCGACCTCGCGAGCGCGGCGAGGCCCTCGAGCAGCTCGGCACTGCATCGCTGCGGAGCTGACGGTCCGATCATCGGCACGAGGCGGTCGTCACGACCACGCCATCGCTCGACGAAGCGGGCCATCGCATCGACGAGCTGGTCGGGGTCGGCCGGCGGGCCGAGCGGCTCGGGGGCCGGTGCGCCGTGACCGAGCGCCATCGACTCGAAGATGTCGCGGTCCTGGATCATCGGCGCCAACCCGGCACGGATGCCGACGTCGGCGTAGGCCTGCATGATCGCGTCGGCGTACTCGTCGAAGCCGTCGAGGCCGACCCAGGCGTGGTCGAGCACCGTCGTGCACCCGGTCGCGAGCATCTCGAGCGCACCGGCCGTCGCGAGCGTGTACGCGTCGTCCGGAGAGAATTCGATCCCGCCGTACACGACCCAGACGAGCCAGAGGTCGAGCGGCAGGTTCGGGGCGACACCGCGGTCGAGGTGCTGGCCGGAGTGGGTGTGCGCGTTCACGAGACCCGGCATGAGGAACCCGCCGTCGGCGTCGATGAGCCGATCGACGGGGCTGCCGGCGAGCGAGCCCGCTGGTTCGACGGCGGCGATGATGTCACCCTCGATGCGGACGTCGACGTCGCGGAGTTCCGGTCCCGGTTCGACCACCGTGGCCCCGGCGATGATCACCGCGCCCGGCATCAGGACCCGGAGCCGGCGGCCGAGCGCCCGGACTCGTGTTCGGGGAACACCTCGGCGTAGGTGTCCCCCTCGACGTAGGGATGGGCGGCGAGGAGGGCCTCGTCGATGTCGACGCCGAGACCCGGTCCCGTCGGCGCGGTGATCACACCGCCGTCCAGGTCGACGAGCGCCAGCCCCGGGTTGTGACCCACGTCGGTGATCATCGGCTGGTGGGCGTCGATGTCGTACTCGCAGAGCGCAACGCGGGCGGCGGTCGCCCAGTGGAGGTTGGCGGCCAGGCCGACGACCGTCGGCCCACCCACGTGCGGGATCACCTCGATCGAGTGCCGGCGTGCGATGTCGGTGATCTGGAGGCAGGCGAGGATGCCGCCGGCGATCGTCGCGTCGGGCTCGAACACCCGCGCCGCATCGCGAGCGGCGAGGTCGGCGAACTGTCGTGGGGAGAACACCCGCTCACCCGCCGCGACTCGGATGGGCGACGACCGCTGGAGCCGCTGCAGCCCCTCGACCTGGTACTGAGGGTGCGGCTCCTCGAAGAAGTGGATGCCGTACGGCTCGATCCGCCGGGCGAGTTCGATCGCGGCGTCGACGTCGTGGAACCAGTACGAGTCGACGCCCATGAGCGCGTCGGGGCCGATGTGGTCGCGCACGACGCGGACGGTCTCGACGTCGTCGTCGATCGTGCGCCCGAGCCGCACCTTGACGCCGGCGAAGCCGAGCGCCATGCACTGGTCGAAGTACTGCGCGTGCCACTCGGGGGTCTCGTCGAACATCGTGGTGCCGGTGCCGTACAACGGGATCGGGAACGCGGCGCCGCCGAGCAGACGGTGGATCGGGGCGTCGAGCTCCTTGCCGAGCACGTCCCAGAGCGCGACCTCGATCGCGCCGATCGTCTGGCTGGTCAGACCCTCCCAGCCGAGGTAGCCGTCGAGCGCGACGGACAGGTCGGCGACGCGGTCGCGGATGGCGAGGGGGTCGCGGCCGACCAGGTGACGCGCACACACGTCGTCGACGACCGCCCGGAACACCGTCGGATACGAGTGTCCCCAGTTGGTGGACGCCTCGCCCCACCCGACGATGCCGGTGTCGGTCTCGATGCGGACGAGCGCGAAGCTCCGCTGCATCGGTGGGTCGGATTTTCGGTACCCGGCGAGTACCGCTCGCACGCTGTCGATCTGCACCTCGGAGCCCCTTCGTCGGCGACAGCTCCGGTTCTAGTCGATTCGTCGACGTGATAGGTGAGGCTGATCATCCTGTAACGCCGTGTTCACACACTGCACGCATTCCCGACCCCATTTCTTCTTAGGTTTGGCTGCATCGACGTCCGGGGGCCGTTCCGCCACCGCCGTGCGCCGTGATAACCGTCATGACAGCCACCGCGACCATTCCCGCCACCATCGGCCACACGACCCCGGTGCCGCTCGACGCCGGGCCGGGCCGTGCGCGGAGGGCGCGATGAACCGCGTGACCCAGGTCGTGGCCGCCGTCACCGGCGTCGTCGTGATCCTCGCCGTCTGGGTCCTCGGCGGCAGGGCAGGGTGGGCGAACGGGATGGTGGTCACGCCGCGGGCCGCCCTGGCGCCGCTCGTCGGCGACAGCAGCGACGTGTACCTGCGCGCCACACGGGCGACCGTGTGGTCGGCGACACGCGGGCTGATCATCGGCGGCGGCGTGGCCTTCGTGACCGCCCTCATCGCCGCCGGGGTGCCCCCGCTGCGACGGAGCATCGTGCGGCTCGCCGCGCTCGCCAACGCGGCCCCATGGGTGGCGGTCGCCCCGTGCCTGTTGATCGTGCTCGGACGCGACCGCGGCCCGGTCGCCGTCGCGGCGATCGCCGTGTTCTTCTACGTGTTCGTGTCGACGTCGGTCGGCCTCGCTGCGGCGCCCGCCACCACCCACGACGTCGCTCGCGCCCTCGGGGCCGGACGACTCCGCACGGTGGCGTCGGTACAGCTGCCGGCCGCGTGGCCCTCGGTCGCCGACGGGCTCAAGCTCGCTGCGCCCGCCGCGCTGGCCGGGGCGATCTTCGGGGAGTGGTACGGGGCGCCGCGCGGCCTCGGGGTGCTGCTGATCACCGCCATGCAGGGGGCCCGACCCGATCGGCTCTGGGCCGCGTCGCTGCTGTGCGCGGGGTGCGGGCTCGTCGCGTACGCGGCGATGTCGCTCGTCCGCGCGGGCGCCGTCAGGCGGTACGGCGCCGCCGTGACAGCGAGCGGCGTGTCGGGCGAGTCCCGCCGAGGCGGATGGCTCCGCCATGCCGCGATCGAGCTCATGACCGTGCTCGCGCTGGGTGCCGTCCTCGTCACGATCTGGTGGGCGTGGATCGAGTGGCGCGACATCTCGGCGATCGTCGTCCCACGCCCCTCCGCCGTGCTCGACGACTTGGTCTCGTACCCGGGTGAGTACGTCGCGGCCACGGCACACACGCTGTGGACCGCTGCGATCGCGCTCGCGGTCGGGACGACGTTCGGGTTAGTCGCCGCCTTGGTCACCGCGCGGTTCGAGTTCCTTGCGGGGATGACCGTGCCGTTGGTGATCGCGCTCGCCGCCACGCCCCTCGTCGCGCTGTTCCCGCTGTTCGCCAGGGTGCTCGGATACAACCCGACGACCGTGTGGGCGCTGGCCGCGGTGCTGGTGTTCTATCCGGTCTTCGTGTTCGCTCGTTCGGGCCTGAGTGCGGCGAGCACCGCGATGCTCGACGTGGTGGCATCGCTCGGCGGCAGCGCCGGTCAGCGGTACCGCCGCATCGTGCTTCCCGCCGCCGTCCCCCACATCGCGAGCGGCTTCCGGATCGCCGCCGGCTCCGCGGTCATCGCCGCCGTCGTCGGCGAGAGCCTGATCGGTCGCGACGGGCTCGGCGGCGAGGTCGCCTACTCGTACAACCTG
>JAUHYJ010000856.1 GCA_030425785.1 Acidimicrobiia bacterium
CGGCTCGCCCGACGGCATCGCGCTTGTCGGACCCGGCGGCGTCGTCCAGTTCCTCTCGTACGAAGGGTCGTTCACCGCCAACGACGGCCCCGCCACCGGCATCACGTCGACCGACATCGGCGTCGCCGAGGGCGGCTCGACACCCATCGGCGACTCCCTCCAGCTCACGGGCACCGGCACCGCCGCCGGCGACTTCACCTGGACCGGCCCGACCGCGAACACCCGCAACGCGGCCAATGCCGGCCAGACCTTCGGCGACGCACCGGCCATGCCCCGCGTCGTCGTCAACGAGATCGACTACGACCAGGCGAGCACCGACACGACCGAGTTCGCCGAGCTGTACAACGGCGGCGGCGCCGACGCCGACCTGACCGGCTGGACGCTCGAATTCGTGAACGGCAGCAACGGCACGGTCTACCTCTCCGTGCCGTTGTCGGGCTCGCTCGCCGTCGGTGACCACCTGGTCGTCTGCGGCAACCCGGCCACGGTCGCCAACTGCGACATCGACGCCGGAGCGGACACCAACCTCATCCAGAACGGCGCGCCCGACGCCGTCCGCCTGCTCGACAGCGGCGGCGCCACCGTCGACGCCGTCAGCTACGAGGGTGACGTCGCCGACGCCGTCGAGGGCAGCGGTGCCGGCCTGGTCGACGACCCCGACGCCGGCGCCCGGAGCATCGCGCGTGTCCCGGACGGCACCGACACCGACCAGAACGCCGCCGACTTCGTCGTCGGGTGCCCGACGCCCGGCGAGGCGAACGTCGACGACAGCAACGGGTGCGGCGACCTCGTCTTCATCCACGAGATCCAGGGCTCCGGCGCGGCGAGCGAGCTCGTCGGCCGGGACGTGACGATCGAGGGCGTCGTGGTCGGCGACTACGAAGGCCCGTCCCCGGCGCTCCGCGGCTTCTACGTGCAAGAGGAGGACGCCGACGTCGACGGCGATCCGACGACGTCCGAAGGCATCTTCGTGTTCCACGGCAGCGAGGACACGGTGAACCTCGGCGACCTCGTCCGGGTCACCGGCGCCGTTGACGAATTCCAGGACCAGACCCAGCTCGGCTTCCCCTCCTCGATCGAGGTGCTGTCGAGTGGCAACACGGTCACGCCCGCGGCGGTCACGCTGCCGCTCGCCGCGGCCGACGCACTCGAAGCGGTCGAGGGCATGCTTGTCACGGTCCCGCAGACGCTGTACGTCACCGAGTTCTTCCAGCTCGGCCGCTTCGGCCAGGTCGTCGTCTCGAGCGGCGACCGCCTCACGCAGCCGACCCAGGTCGCCGAGCCGGGCGCCGACGCCAATGCGGTGCAGGCGGCGAACGACCTGAACCGACTGATCATCGACGACGCCGACAACGGCCAGAACGCCGACCCCATCGTGTTCGGGCGCGGCGGCAACGAGCTGACGGCGTCGAACACCCTTCGGGGCGGCGACACCCTCACCGACCCTGTCGGCGTGATGACCTACACCTGGGCGGGCAACAGCGCGTCGGGGAACGCCTACCGGCTGCGCCCG
>JAUHYJ010000857.1 GCA_030425785.1 Acidimicrobiia bacterium
TCGGCGGGTGCCGCGGCGATCCACGCCGCCCAGACGATCACCTCGATCGAACGAGTGGTCACCGTCGGCGCGCCGTGGAGCCCCGTCGCCACGACCGGGTTCAGCTCCGGCCTCGGCGGTGACGCCCTCCGGCTCCTCGAGCAGCTGACGCGTGTCGACACCTCCGACTGGCCGGAGGACCTGCTCGCCCAGGAGATCGCCGACGACGTGCGCGCCCAGTTCCTGATCGACCGGGCGCGCCGCGCGGTGCCGGCGGACCTCCCGTCGGCAGCGGTGCCGGCGATCCGCGCCGGTCTGGCCGTCGATGCGGTGTTCGGTCACCTCGACGAGGACGAGGTCTGGTTCGCGCTCGGCACCTTCGTCAAGCGAGGGCTCACCCGCCGTCTCGACGCGGCCGCCGCCCAACCGACGACCGAGCCGTCGTCGCTGCACGTCGGCGTCGGACTGCCGGTCATCGACACCGCGCTGGCCGGTGTGGCGCTCGGGGCCGGACTCACGACGCAGCTCGTCGTCGCGGACCGTGGGCCGACCGGCGACGGGTTCGACGTCCGGTACGACCCGCGCCTCGCGCTCGAGGTCCGATTCGGGGTCGAGGACGGCTGGCTCGTCGGTGGCCCCGGTGCCGCCCAGCGCGACGTCGAGGTCCGCTGGATGAGCGCCCGTGTCGAGGTGCCGCTCGAGTCGTCCGACCCCGCCACGTGCGCGATCACCCTCCACGACACGAACTGTTTCGGTGTCGCCCGCGAGACCTGGAAGGTCGCCCGGATCGACGCCGACGGCACGGTCACCAGCTCGACCGCGTCCGAGGTCCACATCATGGTCGGCGAGATCGTCGACCGGCTCGGCGCGCTCGCCGACGCCCGCACGGCGTCGCTGGTCGAGCTGCTCGCCGCACTCGGCGTGATCCGCGACGGTGGCTACGACCCCCAGGGGCTCGACCGCCTGGTGTACGACACCAACGCCGCGATCCAGACCCTGCTGTCGAGCGACCGCTCGTCGCTCGCCTCTGCGATCCGCTCGCTCGCCGGCGCCGCCGGCACCGGCACACAGGTCGTCGTCGCGACCGACGGCGCCACCTTCACCGTCGACCTCGCCGGCCCGACGGTGGCGGTCGAACTGGCCATGCCGGTGCCCGGCCTCGGCGCCGTGAGCGGCACCGTCGCACTCGATCGCACCGGCGTGGCCGCCGACGTCGCCATCGGGTCGCTCGACACCGCGACCGGGGGGATACAGATCGTCGCGGCCGCAGACTCGCGCACGACGGGGTCGCGAGAGGTGGCGGTGCGGTGGCAGGCGCCCGGCGGGTCGGTGACCACGGTGCCGCTCGTGCCGGCCGTCTCGACCGAGCGACTCGGCACGGTCGTGGCGGCGGTGTCCGCAGCCGCGGTCGCGCGGCTCGGCGTCGATCATCTCCGGTCGATCGCGAGCGCCGACCAGCAGGACGCGATCGACACGGTGCTGCGATCGCTCGGGCTCGTCACCACCACCGACGGGCACACGGTGGCGGGCCTG
>JAUHYJ010000182.1 GCA_030425785.1 Acidimicrobiia bacterium
GGTCGACGACGTCGTGCTGGCCCGCGCCGACGGCGTGCCGGCGTACAACCTCGCGGTCGTCGTGGACGACGCGGCCCAGGGCGTCGACCAGGTCGTGCGCGGCGACGACCTGGCGAGTTCGACGCCCCGCCAGATCCTGCTGCAGCGGCTGCTCGACGTGCCGACGCCCGAGTACTGGCACGTCGGGCTGGTCGTGAACGCGGAGGGGCAGCGGCTGGCGAAGCGCGACGGCGCGGTCACCCTCTCGGACCTGCGCGACGCCGGCGTGTCGGCTGCGCAGGTGCTCCACGTGTTGGCGTGCTCGCTCGAGCTCGCGGCGCCGGGTGACGCGCCGGTGACGGCGGACGCGCTCGTCGACCGGTTCGATCCGGACGCGCTGCCGAAGGCGCCGGTTCAGCTGGCCGACCTGCAACGATGCGGCCTGTGACCGCCACCACCCCTCCCCCCTCGCCGTTCATGTCGCGCTGGGCGGGGATATCCCCGGTGAGCGCGACATGAACGAGGTGGAGCGGTTGTTCGGGTACGTCGGTGCGGCCGACCCGAGCGATGCGGCGATGGTCGCGGTGGCGCCCGACGTCTACCAGCTGCCGTTCTGGACGCCGTCGTTCTGCGAGCTCGTCGTGCGGGCGGCCGAGGCGGTCGGGTTCGAGCCCGACCCCGACGACCCGGTGCCGGGCCACGAGGTGTCGCTGGCGGCGATCAGCCCGGCGTTGTTCGGCGCCGTCGAGCGCGACATCGGGATGCGAGTGTGGCCGCAGCTGCAGGACGAGTGGCCGCTGATCGAGTACCGAGGGCTGCGGGACGCCTTCGTCATCCGGTATCGCCAGGGCGAGCAGGAGTCGCTGCGGTTGCACCAGGACATCGCCCAGGTGTCGGCGACCGTCCGCCTGAACGACGACTACGAGGGCGCCGACCTGGCGTTCCCGAGGCAGGGCTACACGAACCGCGACCAGCCGGTCGGGTCGATGCTCGCCTGGCCGTCGCTCGTGACCCACCCTCACGAAGCGACCGAACTCGTCAGTGGCACCAAGTACGCCCTGACGATCTGGTGCGAGCTCCCCGACGACATCGAGTCGTACTGACGAACCCGCGGCGCTGCGCTCGATCGATCGCACAACCGGTTCACGCATCGGGCGCGATGGCGCGCTCGCCGCGACGGCACGATCGTGCTCCCCGTCGGTGCCCGCGAACCGGTGTTGCTCGCCGCGTGACGGTCAGCGCGGAGCGTCGAGACGGGCGAACACCGGCGTCGGCCGATCCCGGTCGGTCGTGAGCGCGTCGCGTGCCCGGGCGGCGACATCGGGCGTGATGAGCTCGATCGCATCTGCGATGTCGATGAGCGACGTACCGCAGCGGTCGAGCACCTCGTCGGCGTACGCGGCCGTTGCGGGGTCCCGCAGCAGCTTCCACGGTTCGGTGGCGTCCAGGCGCCGGTTCACGGCGTCGATGGCGGCGACGATCAGGTCGGTTGCCGTTCGGCGATCGAAGTCGGCGAGGCTCGTCGCGATCCGGCGTCGGAGCGTGCCGGTCGCGGTCGGCGGTTCGATCGATCGCCCGCGACGCAGCGCCACGACCCGGTTCACCGCGTTGCCGAATCCGTTCGCGAGCGTCTCGTTGGCCCCTCCGACCAGTCGCTCGACGGTGAAGTCGGTGTCGGTCGTCGGCGACACGTCGCTGGCGATCCACCAACGCAACGCATCGGTGCCGAACCGGTCGACGAGGTCGGTCGGCGACACGCCCACACCCGACGACTTCGAGATCTTCGAGCCGTCGACGCTCAGATACGGGTGAACGTGGATCTGCGTCGGCACCGGCTCGCCGGCCGACAGCAGGAACGCCGGCCAGTACACGGCGTGGAATCGGGTGATCCCCTTCCCGACGACATGGATCCGGTCGTCGGACGCACGCCACCACCGGTCGTACCGATCGCCCTCGGTCCCGAAGTCGAGTGCGCTGATGTAGTTGGTGAGTGCGTCGAACCAGACGTAGATCACCTGGGTCGGGTCGTCGGGCACGCCGATGCCCCAGCCACGTGCCCGCTCGACCGAGCGCGACACGCTGATGTCGTCGAGCCCGCGTCGCACGAACGCGAGGATCTCGGCTCGGAACGGGTCCGGTGTGATCTGCAGCGCGTCGGTCTCGATGAGCTCGATCAGCCGATCGGTGTAGGACGACAGGCGGAAGAACCAGTTCGTCTCGGTGACGACGTCGAGCTCGGCGTCGTGCTCGGGGCATCGGTCGTCGACGAGGTCGTCGTAGAACTGCTCGCAGCCAACGCAGTACGAGCCGGTGTAGTCGCGCCGGTAGAGATCCTCGGCGCACGCGCGCCACAGCCGCTCGACCGCCGGCCGATGGCGCGGGTCGCGGCTGGTCCGGATGAAGTCGTCGAATCCGACCCCCAACGGCGCCGCGAGCGCCTCGAACCGATCGGCGTGCCGGTCGACGAACGCCGTGGTCGTCTCGCCGGCGGCCTCGGCGGCCAACACGTTCTTGAGCGAATCGTCGTCGGTGCCGCCGAGCAAGCGCACGTCGTCGCCGAGTGCTCGCCGGGCGCGCACCGCCAGGTCCGCCTCGATCAGCTCGTACGCGTACCCGAGGTGCGGGGCCGCGTTGACGTAGGGGATGGCAACGGTGATGTAGGTCGTCATGTCGGAGAACTCCTGTCGGGAGGACCCCGGTGACCGCCCGGCGATCGACGGATCGACCCCGGGCGGGCACCCGGGGTCGAACGGATCGCTTACTGCGCGCGCGTCGACGGCCCCGGTCGGGGCCGCATCATCGGAGACGACGGGACGGAACGCACGACGCGACGGTAGGGCGTTGACCGGCCCGCGGACCCCTGGGTTTCCACCGCCCGGCTGAGAACATTGTTCTCGGCCGACTGACGTCCGCGGCGCCGCCGACCTCGCTAGCGTTGTGTCGATGGGCCGACCTGTCGACGCGCGGGCTCCCCGTGGCGGGGTCGTTCGAACCGGGCTCCTGGCGCTCGCCGGGCTCGGCCTGACGGCGTGCGCCGAGACGACGCTGGCGAGTGCTCCGCCCGCCACCGAGACCGTCGCACCCGTCCTCGTCACCGATCCGCCGACGACCACGTCCGCACCGACCACGACGTCGACCACGACGACGACGTCGACCACCACGACGACCCTCCCGCCGACCACCACGACGACGGTGCCGAAGGTGGCGCCCGCCGACCCGCCGATCGTCGCGGTCGGCACCAGCAGCGGCGACGACACCCGCGCCGCCCAGCAGCGGCTGCTCGACCTGGGCTTCTGGCTACAGGAGGCCGACGGCGGCTACGGCCTCACGACCCGCCAGGCGGTCATGGCGTTCCAGAAGTACCACGGCCTCACGACCGACGGCGTGCTCGGCGACGAGACGGCCGAGCTGCTCACGTCGACCACCGAACGCCCGACGGCGCGGGCCGACGCGGGCACCCTGGTCGAGATCGACAAGGGGCTGCAGCTGCTCTTCTTCGTGATCGACGGCCGGGTCGAGTGGGTCCTCAACGTGTCGTCGGGCAGCGAGATCCCGTACCGCGAGCCCGACCAGAACACCCCGGGCGAGTGGCAGACCGGTGACTCGGTCACCCGCAACGGGCTGCACACGGTCTACCGCGAGCGCAACAACGGCTGGTGGGAGGGCGACCTCGGCTCGATCTACCGACCGAAGTACTTCACCGGCGGGATCGCGGTCCACGGGTCGAACCACGTGCCGGACTACCCCGCCTCGCACGGCTGTGTCCGGGTGAGCGTGCCCGCCATGGACTGGATCTGGGAGACCGGCATCATGCCGATGGACATCCCGGTCTGGGTCCACGAAGGCCTCGGCGACTGACGTCGGCGTCGTCGCCGCCGCCCTCCGCCCCGCAGACGGACCTTGCGGCCACATCGTCGCGTCCGTAGTGTGGCCAACAGATTGTCAACAATCCGCGTGGGGGCCCGCCGAGGATCGTTCGACATTCTGGTGACGAAGCACCAGTGTGGTGTAGAGTTTCAACAGCACGTGTCGACATCGTGTCGGCACGTCGACAAGGGGGGTACACCATGATCCGATCCACGCGTGCACGCGTCGTTGCCGTGCTCGCCGCGACCTCGCTGCTCGCCGCAGCGTGTGGCGGTGACGATGACGACGTCACCGACGCCGTCGAGGATGCGGCCGACGATGCCGCCGACGCCGCCGAAGATGCTGCGGACGATGCCGCCGACGCCGCCGAAGATGTGGCCGACGATGCCGCCGACGCCGCCGAGGACATCGCCGACGAGGCGGAGGACGTCGCCGAGGACGTCGCCGACGAGGCCGAGGACGCCGTCGACGAGGTCACCGACGAACCGATCAAGATCGGTCTGCTGACCTCACTGACCACCAACTTCGCCCCCTGGGGCCTGCAGGCGCGCGACGGCATGCTGCTCGCCGCCCAGGAGATCAACGACGCCGGTGGCGTCGACGGGCGCATGATCGAGATCGTCGAAGCCGACGACGAGAACGACGCCGAGTCGGCGGTCGCCGGTTACGAACGCCTCGCCGAGGAAGGTGTCGTCGGGATCGGCGGCCTGATCTCGTCGACGACCGGCCTCGCCGTGTCGCCGCTCGCCGAGGAGTTGCAGATCCCGACCTTCACCACCAAGGCCGGTGCGACCGAGATCCTCACCGCCGACAGCCGGCACATGTTCCGCACCTGCCTGCCGGGCGCGCCGATGGTGAGCGAGCCGATCGCTCAGTACACGGTCGCCAACGGTCTGACCAAGGTCGGCGCGATCATCGCCGACTACGGCTGGGGCCAGGCGATCAAGGCAGCGCTCGAAGAGGACTTCGCAGAACTCGACGGCGTCGAGCTGCAGGTCGAGGTCGCTCCGGTCGGCGAGTCCGACTTCACCACCTACCTGCGCAACCTCGAGGGCTTCGGCCCCGAGCTGATCGTCGCCACCGGCCATCCGCCGGGATCGGGCCCGATCACCGTCCAGTCGGTCGACCTCGGCTTCGACGTGCCGATCACCGGTGCGTGGTCGCCGTACGCGCTCGTCTGGAACGGCGCCGGTGAGGCCGGCATCGAGCGCTACTCCGACTTCGACTGCGCCGACTACGAGAGCGACAGCTACCAGGATCTCGCCCGCCGCTTCCTCGCGTTCTCGGACCAGACGTTCATGGAGGACGACGCGGTGTCCGGCTACGGCATCGTCACGATGCTCGCCGACGCCGTCGGTGCGGTCGGTGACGACCCGGCCGCGATCGCCGAGTACCTGCACGGCCAGTCGTACGACCTCGAGGGCTACCCGTTCACGGTGTCGTGGACCGAGTGGGGCGAGCTCGCCGAGGCACAGCCGCTGTTCACCATCATGGGCGAGGGCCCGGCGCCCGAGGGCGTGAACGAGGCCGGCGAGTGGTACCCGCGGGTGCTGCTGCGGCCCGACCCGCTCGAGCCGTTCGATCCCGCGGGTTGATCGGCGACAGCTGAGCCGTGGCACTCCTCGAAGTCGTCGCGGTCGAGAAGCACTTCGGTGGGCTTCCGGCCGTCGGCGGCGTGTCGTTCACGGTCGACGAGGGCGAGATCGTCGCCCTCGTCGGCCCGAACGGCGCCGGCAAGAGCACCCTGCTGAAGGCGATCGGTGGCATGCAGACCGCCACGTCGGGCACGGTGCGCTTCGACGGCGTCGACATCACCAAGTTCGAGCCCCATCAGGCGCGCCACGTGGGCGTCGCGATGGTGCTCCAGACGCCCCGCCCGTTCGAGACGATGACGGTGCGCGAGAACGCCGTCGTCGGTGCGATGTTCGGGGGCGCCCGCATCTCCGAACGCGACGCGGTCCGGCGTGCCGACGAGATGCTCGAGTTCGTCGAACTGGCCGAGCGGCGCGACGAGCCGGTCGGCGCGCTCAACCTGCACGAGCAGCGCTTCTTGGAGATCGCCCGTCAGTTGGCGTCCCAGCCGCGCCTCGTGCTGCTCGACGAGGTGATGGCCGGCCTCAACGACTCCGAGCTCGAGGCGTCGGTCGAGATGGTGCGCCGGGCGCGCGCCGAGCTCGGCGTCACCGTCATCTGGGTCGAGCACGTCATGAAGGCGGTCATGAGCCTGGCCGAGCGCATCCTCGTGCTCAACTTCGGTGAGCTGATCGCGGACGGCGAGCCGCAGGAGGTCATGCGTCAGCCCGACGTCGTGACCGCGTACCTCGGCGAGACGCACCACGAGGGGGCGGCGTGAGCCTGCTCGAGGTGCGGGACGTCTCGGCCGGGTACGCCGGTGAGGACGTCGTCCACGAGATCTCGTTCGAGGTCGCGCACGGTGAGGCGATCACCATCATCGGCTCGAACGGGGCCGGGAAGTCGACACTGTTCCGTGCGGTGGTGAGCATGCTCGACGGCACCGACATCACGTCGATGCCGACGTACCAGATCTCGCGTCGCGGCCTGGCCTACGTGCCGGCCGAGCGACACCTGTTCCCACAGATGACGGTGCACGAGAACCTGCTGCTCGGCGCGTTCCCCGACAAGCCCGACCGCGACCGCGAGGACTTCGTGTTCCAGGTGTTCCCACGGCTCGCCGAGCGACGCAAGCAGGACGCCGGCACCATGAGCGGTGGCGAACAACAGATGCTGGCCGTCGCCCGTGCGTTGATGTCGCAGCCCAAGGTGCTGATGCTCGACGAGCCGACCACGGGGCTCGCACCGCGGCTCGCCCGTGAGGCCTACGAGGCACTCGGCCGCCTTCGCGACGCCGGGCTCACGCTGGTCGTCGCCGAGCAGCAGGTGCCGCTCGCGCTCGAGCTCGCCAGCCGCGGCTACGTGCTCGAGAACGGTCGCATCGAGCTGTCGGGCACGACCGACGAGCTCGCCGACAACCCCGACGTGCAACGCGCGTACCTGGGGGTCGCCTGATGAAGGTCGAACGGTGAAGTCGGTCGCCGCCCTGCTCGACGGCATCGTGCTCGGGCTCCAGTACGGCTTGCTCGGTGTCGGCCTGACGCTCATCTACGGGCTCGCCGGCGTCGTCAACCTGGCGCACGGCCAGGTGGCGATCTTCGGCGCGATCGTCGTGTCGCTGTTGATGGGCGCCGGTTGGGCCGCGGTGCCGGCCGCGCTGGTCGGCATCCTCGTCGCCGGCGTCGTCCTGCTCGCCGTCGATCAGTCGGTGATGCGCGTCGTCTACCGCCAGCACGGCGAGCACCGGATCCTGCTCGGCCTGCTCATCATGCTCGGCGTCGGG
>JAUHYJ010000183.1 GCA_030425785.1 Acidimicrobiia bacterium
CACCGCTCGAACCCGGGCACGAGCGGCAGGATCATCCCCCGGCACGTCGGCAGGAACGGCTCGTTCGCCATCAGGTCGACGAGCTCGTCGGCGGTCACGAATCGAGCCTCGGCGACCTCGCCGTCCGCGAACTCGAAGGGTCCGTCCGACACCGCCAGGAACAGCTCCGAGATCTCCGTCGAGAAGGCGTCCTCCCACGAGCCGTGGCCGAGCGGCCGCAGGTCGACGCCCGTGACCCCCAATTCCTCGCCGAGCTCGCGCTCGGCACCGTCCCGGTACGTCTCACCCGCACCGAGCACCCCGCCGGCGCACACGTCCCACCACCCGGGCAGCAGGTCCTTCGTGTCGGCTCGCCGGTGCACGAGCAGGCGTCCGTCCGACGACAGGACCACCACGGCGGCCGAGCGATGACGCAGGTTCTCGGCCCGCATCCGCGAGCGCGGCACGAGGTCGATCACCTCGTCGTCGGCCGTCACCCAGACGACCAGCTCGTCGCCTGCGGCCGGTGGCACCGCACTGGCATACCATGCCGACATGAGCCTCGACACACTCCGCGACGAAGCCCTCGACATCCAGGACGAGACGGTCGCCCTCCGCCGCTCGCTGCACGAGCGGCCCGAGATCGGCAACGACCTGCCGATCACCCGGGATCTCGTGCTCGAGGCCCTCGACGGGCTGCCGCTCGATCTCACCCTCCACGAGACGACGTCCGGCATCAGCGGCATGCTCACCGGTGGCAAGCCCGGTCCGACCGTGCTGCTGCGGGGCGACATGGACGCCCTGCCCCTGCACGAGGACACCGGCCTCGACTTCACGTCCAAGTCCGACGGGGCGATGCACGCGTGCGGCCACGACACCCACACGGCCATGCTCGCGGCCGCGGCCAAGGTGCTGAGTGCTCGCCAGGACGAGATCGCCGGGCGGGTGCTGTTCATGTTCCAGCCCGGCGAGGAAGGCGAGCACGGCGCCCGGTACATGCTCGAGGAAGGCCTCCTCGACGTGCCCCCGCTCGCCGACGGCACCGAGTCGCCGGTCACCGGCGCGTTCGCGCTCCACATCATGACGAGCCTGCCGACCGGCATGGTCGCGACCCGCGGCGGCGCCTGCATGGCGTCGGCCGATCGGTTCGTCATCAAGGTGCACGGCGAGGGCGGTCACGCCAGCATGCCGTTCCGCACGATCGACCCCGTCCCGATCGCGTGCGAGATCGTGCAGCAGCTCCAGCTGATGGTCACCCGGCGCATCGACGTGTTCGACCCCGCGGTCGTCACGGTCGGCCGCATCCAGGCCGGCACCACCAACAACATCATCCCGCACGTGGCCGAGATCGAGGGCACGATCCGCACCGTCAGCGAGTCGACCCGGGCGAAGGTGCACGACCACCTGCGGCGCGTGGCCTCGAAGATCGCCGAGGCGCACGGTGCCACCGCCGAGCCGGAGGTCATCCTCGGCTATCCCGTCACCTCGAACGACGACCGCTTCGCCGACTTCACGCTCGACACCGCCCGCGACGTGCTCGGCGCCGAGCACGTCGTCCGCTTGCCGACGCCGATCATGGGCGCGGAGGACTTCTCGTACGTCCTGCAGCAGGTGCCGGGCACGATGATGTTCCTCGGGGGCACGCATCCCGACCGCGACCCGGCGACCGCGCCGGTGAACCACAGCAACCTCGTCGTGTTCGACGAGGACGCGATGCCGCTCGGGGTCGAGCTCTACGCCCAGATGGCCCTGCGCCACCTCGGCGCGACCGACTGACTCGCGGTCAACGCGTCACGACGGCCGGACCGTCGCCCAGCCGGTCGCGAACTCGCGCTCGGGGTGCACCGCGGCCAGCGGGTCCTCGCTGTCGCGCCAGTAGCCGAGCCCGTTGCCGGTCTTGGCGTAGCCGATGAACCGGAGCAGATCGTCCGACCAGTCGGTCACCTCGGCCGGTGGGCACTCGAGGAACTGGTTCGTCGACTGGGTCAGCCAGCCGACGGCGTGCTGGAGCGAGAGACCCGCCCGCCGGCCGTCGGAGTCGTTGGCCCCGCCGCCGTGGAACACCGACCCGGTGTAGACGAACAGCGACCCGGCGGGCATCTCGGCGGCGACGGTCGAGGAGGGGTCGGGCCGGGCGTCGTGGGGCCAGCGGTGGCTCCCGGGCACGACCCGCGTGGCGCCGTTCGCGGCGACGAACTCGGTGACCGCCCACATGCCGTTCAACTCGACCTCGCACGGGAAGTCGACCATGTCGTACTTCCAGGCGTCGCGGTGCAGGCGCTGGGCCGACTCGCCCGGGCCGATCTCGATGTACTCGGCGGCGGAGAATCGCCAGGTCGTGGCATGACCGAGCACGTGATCGCCCGCCGCCATGATCGCCGGGTGCATCGCGATGCTCCGGAACGTGGCCGACCTGGGGAGCGGGGCGCCCGTTCGACGGGTGCGGTGGCCCTCGAAGTCGCTCGCGCCGACCGACGCGGCCGCCCGATGTGCGTGCAGCTCGTCGGCGATCGCGGCCATGACCGACTCGTCGACGAGTCGCTCGAGCACGCAGCACCCGGCCTCGTCGAGTGCGCGTCGCAGCGCATCGGCATCGGCCGTCGGGTCGTACCCGGCGAGGCGTGGGATCTCGCCCGCTCGCATCGCACGGATGCTAGGGCGTGGCGGTCGCCCAGCGCTCGGCGACGGACGCCAGGCCGTCGATGAGCGCCTCGGTGTGCGGGACGAGCCCGTGCTCCCAATCCCACCACAGTGGGCTCGAACCGCGCACCCGCGGCGGCAGCTCGATCTGGACGCCGCCGGCGCGGGGCAGGTTGACCGGGTTGCGCGGGTGGATGCCACGCAACTCCTTCGGGATGTCGTCGAGGTCGTCGACGACGTCGTACGCCGGCAGCCGAGGTCGCAGCGCCTGCGCCAGCTCACCGGCGAGCTCGCGGTTCGAGCCCCCCAGCAACAACGACGTCAGCAGGTGACGTCGCCCGAACCCGTGCACGGTCACCACGACGTCGACGTGGTCGAGGAAGGTGCGCAGGCGCGTCGACGCGGCCGGGTCGATGCGGGTCGAGGGGAGGTGGAGACCCCAGTCGGCCGGGTGCACCACGCCGTAGTAGCTGGCGCCCGCTCGCTCGGCAGCGGCGCGAGCGATCACGTCGGTCTGCTCCTCGAGCCCTCCGCCGTGGTACGCCATGAAGCCGAATCGGCCCCGCACCGCGAGCTCTTCGCGTACGCCGGCCATCTCCAGCAGCTCGGCGAACGTCGCTGTCGGCACCGCGCTCACATCGCTTCCCTCCCGGCCGCCATCCCCCTCGGGGGTAGAGTCGCCAGCGATGCTGGTGTGGATGGATCTGGAGATGACAGGGCTCGATCACACGTCCGACGTGATCGTCGAGATCGCCACGCTCGTGACCGACGACGAACTCCAGATCGTCGCCGAGGGACCCGACCTCGTCGTGCACCAGCCCGACGACGTGCTCGCCCGCATGGACCCGTTCGTCGTCGACATGCACACCCGGTCCGGTCTGCTCGACCAGATCCGGGCGTCGACGATGTCGCTCGAGGACGCGGGCGCTGAGACCCTGGCCTTCATTCGTGAGCACTGCCCGGTCGAGCGCACGGTGCCGCTGTGCGGCAACTCGATCGGCACGGACCGTCGGTTCCTGGCCGCCTACCTCCCCGAGATCGAGGAGTACCTGCACTACCGATCGGTCGACGTGTCGAGCCTGAAAGAGCTCGTACGTCGCTGGTACCCCGACGCGTTGAACGCCCGAGGCTGGAAGCAGGGTTCGCACCGCGCGCTCGACGACATCCGTGAGAGCGTCTCCGAACTGCAGCTGTACCGCGACCTCGTCTTCGCCACCCCCGACGTCGTGGGCGAGCGGGTGGCGGCGCTCCAGGCGATGATCGCAGCCGAGGCCGCGGCCGATGCGCCCGCCGACCCGACCGACGAGACGCCCGGCCCGGCCTGACGGCAACCGCGCAGCCGACGTTCCCTGGGACGTGCCGCCGCACCGGTACGCGAGACTGCTCGCATGCGTGCCGTCGTCGTCTCCGAATACGGCGGGCCGGAGGTCCTCTCGGTCCGTGAGGTTCCCGCTCCTGCCCCCGGCCCCGACGAGATCCTCGTCCGGGTCCACCACACCGCGGTCAACCGCGCCGACACCCTGCAGCGACAGGGTGCGTACCCCGACCCACAGCAGCGCGAGTACGAGATCCTCGGCCTCGAGTACGCCGGTGTCGTCGAGGCCGTCGGTCAGCGGGTGACGCTCTGGCAGCCCGGCGACCGGGTGATGGGCATCGAGGCCGGCGCCTGCTACGCCGAGTACCTCGCCACCCACGAGCGTCAGGCACTGCCCGTCCCCGATTCGCTGCCACTCGAGGACGCGGCGGCGATCCCCGAGGTGTTCCTCACCGCCTGGGACGCGCTCGTCGTCCAGGGCGGCCTGACCAGCGGTCGCTGGGCGCTCGTGCATGCGGGCGCGTCCGGGGTCGGCACCGCTGCGATCCAGATCGCCGGCGCCATCGGCGCCCGGATCGCCGTGACCTGTTCGAGCGGGAAGATGGACGCCTGTCGCGAGCTCGGGGCCGACCTCGTCATCGAACGGTCGCCGAACGACTGGGCCTCGGAGTTGAAGGCCGCCGTGCCCGGCGGCGTCGACACGATCCTCGACGTCGTCGGCGGTGAGGAGACCAACCGCAATCTGGCGAGCGTGCGCCCGCGCGGCACGATCGTCCAGGTCGGGCTGATGGGCGGCGGCCACACGCCGGTCAACCTCGGCCTGCTGCTCGTCAAGCGGGTGACCTGGATCGGCACCACCCTGCGGGCGCGTCCGATCGAGGAGAAGGCGGCCATCTGCCAGCGGTTCATCGCCGAGATGCTCCCGCTCCTCGCCGCCGGCCGGCTCCGACCGGTGATCGACTCGCGCTTCGCGCTCGACGGCATCGCCGATGCGCACCGGCACATGGAGGCCAACGCCAACGTCGGCAAGATCCTCGTCGACATCTGACGCGCGGCCCGGCCGGTCGACGCGCGTCGTCCGGCCGAAGTTCCTCGCAGGTTTTCGCGAGATGTCGCCGCGCTCGTGCTCTGGAACGTCGTCCAACGACGTCCCAGGAGTACGACATGACAACGAATCAGTACGAACGCACCGGAAAATCGCACACCGCGCGTATCAGCGATGGGCCGGGCGACCTCTCTGTCGGCATGCAGCTCGACATGCAGGGGACCAGGCGGGATGTCGCGGCGGGACCGGCGACCCTCGAGATGATCGTGAGCGGGACGGTCATCTCGATGGTCGTCGCCGAGACGGCGGGCACGGCGGACACCGTGCACCTCGGCGCCGCGACCGACGACACGACCGATGCGGGCGAGGACGACGTGCCGGCGGGCACGAGCTACGCCCGGTGTGCCGACGGGAACGGCACGCTCACCCATCTGTTCTTCTCCGACGACGAGTTCGACATCGCTCGTGCCAAGGCCATCTGCGGCCGTTGCGGGCTGGCCGAGACCTGCCTCGCAGGTGCGCTCGACCGGGTCGAGCCCTACGGCGTGTGGGGCGGCAAGCTCGTCATCGACGGCGTGGTCGTCGAGGTCAAGCGTGGGCGCGGGCGTCCCCCCAAGACGCCTCGGCCGCCGCTCGTGGTCGACGAGGTGCCTCTTCCCCCGCACCTCGTCGCCTGACGGCGCGCGAAACCTGCTTGACGCCCGGCGGTGCGGCGTGGTCCACTAGGCCCACGTCGCGCCGCCGCGCGCGACCCGAAACCGGTCGTCGATCCACGCTCGCCGTGATCTACGATCGGGCGACAACCCGTTCGACGATCTCGCCGCGATGAGCTGGCTGAGCTGACAAGGAGCCCGAACCGATGATTCCGATGACGACGCACCACCTGGGCCAGCGGCCCGGTCGCGCGCGTCTCGGCGCGTTCGGTCGTGGCACCCAGGGCGGTACCGGCACCAGCTGCACGCGCGCTCGCCGCGTCGTCGCAGGTGGCCTGCCGGTCACGGCCGTTCCGGCCGCGTGGCGCACCCCGGCGTACCCGGTGTTCGACACCGCCTCCCCTGCGACCCTCGCCACCACGGGCAACGCGCACGCGATGGGTCGCAATTCGATCAAGCGCACCGCCCGGCACCTCGGAACGAGGTCGACGTAGACATCGACGTCGATACTCCTCTCACCGAGGCCGCCGGGTTCCGACCCGGCGGTCTCTTTCGTTTTTCGCCCACCGATCCCATGACACCCACCAACCACCACCGACACATCAGCAACAACAACATCAACAACAGCAACACGGACACGAGGACCAACATCATGAACGACATCATCCAGCTCCAGCACGTCGACGAGACCTCGATCTCGACCGTCGCCATCGCACGGTGCGCCGACGGGAACGGCACCCTGACCCCGCTGTTCTTCTCCGATCACGTCCTCGACATCGCTCGTGCCAAGGCCATCTGTGCCAAGTGCGCGCTCCGCGAGTCGTGTCTGCGCGACGCCCTCGACCGAGAGGAACCCTGGGGCGTCTGGGGCGGCGAGCTGCTCTCGATGGGCCGCATCGTCGCCCACAAGCGACCTGGTGGCCGACCACCCAAACGGCCGAGGCCCCCCGTCGTCGTCGACGAACTCGGTGTCGTCGACGACGACCGCTCACCCGTGCCCGTCGCGGGGAGCTGAGCCGACCGGCCCCGGGGCATCCTCCCCGATCGCCCCGGGGCCCCGGTCGTGCTCGAGCTCGCGGTGGGTGCCGGCCCGGACGAGGGCCGTCACCCACCGAAGGCTCGTAGCCTGTTCCACATGACCGAGCGCACGCGCACCCGCCTGCTCGCGGGCGGTGTCGGCCTGATCGTGGCGTTTGCCGTGCTCGCCGCCGGCTTCTGGCTCGGCGACCGCTGGTCGAGCGCCGAACCGGTCGACGGCAGCTTCGTGCTCGACCAGCCGGGGGTGTTCCAGCAGCCCTTCGACGACGTCAACGGCGACGCGACGGGGACCCGGCTCCCGACCGCTCGGCTCACCGACGCCGACGGGGTCGAACGATCGCTCGCCGAGTTCCGCGGCGCCCCGCTGGTGGTCAACCTCTGGTACAGCACGTGCCCGCCGTGCGCGAAGGAACTGCCCGACTTCGCCGAGGTCGACGCCGAGACCGACGACGTCCGCTTCATCGGGGTGAACACCCTCGACTCGCTG